>WQXE01000046.1 GCA_009784995.1 Treponema sp.
CCATTGCATATCCGCAAGGCAATGCAATTAAAATCGTTATAACTGTTGCGATTAACGATGTTACTAAAGTCCGGAAAGTTATTCTTAAAAAAACAGGATCTGCAAGATAGCGGTAAGCCTCGATTGAAAATTCCTGTACTACACCGCCATGTAATCCTTTTCTTAAAAAACTAAAAATAATGATTATTATAATCGGTGCGAGAAAGAAGAGGGTAAACCACAACGCCATGGGAGACGAATAAAGCGTACCCAGATTCCTTCGCACCTGTGCGGCTTTTATGTTCAACTCTTTACCTCGACTATATAACCGTCAACGGCGCTCCAGGAAAGGTATACCGAATCCTTCCAGCGGATGTCCGGTCCTTCGTCAGAATAATTCGCGTGTTGTTTTATTACGCGGATAATAGCCTTGTCTGTTTGCACATAAAATTTTGTCTGAAAGCCGGAGTATATAGGTTCGTCAACAATGCCATGTAATAGATTGATGTCATAACGGCTTGTCGCGGGTTTTTCTTTTGTGATTTCGATTTTTTCAGGTCTTACGGTGATACTCACCTTTTGCCCCGCGTGAATCTCATCAATATCGGTTACTTTAATTATTCCAAGTTCGGGGATTTCAACTTCCGCCATGTATTCTGTAACTCCGTCAAATTCGTGGAGTTTTACTTTTTCTACTTTTTTAATTATGCCGTCGAACAAATTTGTTTCGCCGATAAATTTCGCAACAAAGTTTGTCGCGGGGCTTTCGTAAATTTCATGCGGAGTATCGATTTGTAAAATCTCACCCTGGTTCATGACGGCAATTCTGTCTGATACCGAAAGCGCTTCCTGCTGGTCGTGCGTTACATAAATAAAAGTGATACCGATTTCATCGTGGATTCTGTCAAGCTCGATTAACATATGCTGGCGAAGTTTCGCGTCCAACGCCGATAGCGGCTCGTCAAGCAGCAAAACTCTCGGTTCGTTAATGAGCGCGCGGGCAATCGCTACACGCTGCTTCATGCCGCCGGAAAGCTGATTTGGTTTTTTGTCGGCGTGACCTTCAAGGCGCACAAGCTCTAAATATCGCTCTACCTTGCTTTTTATCTGCGAAGCGGAATCTTTTTTTAATCTGGGGGAAAAAGCGACATTTTCAAAAACAGTTAAATGGGGAAAAAGAGCGTAACTCTGGAAAACAGTATTCGTAGGACGTCTATTCGGAGGCAACGATAAAACATCGTCTCCGTCGAGGGTGAGAGTTCCTTTATCGGGTTGTTCAAAACCGGCAATTATGCGCAGCAGAGTTGTCTTTCCGCATCCTGACGGTCCCAACAGGGAAAAAAACTCTCCCTTTTTTATCTCAAGGCTCACATTTTTGAGCACTTCGAAATCACCGAAGGACTTACTAATCCCGCCGATGACAACATTACTTCCTATCAATATATTCCTTCCAGCCTCCTTTCGGAATTGTTGCGCCGGGCTTCACGGCGCGGCAACTTTCACGAACTAGGGTTCTATGAACAAGGTTCTGCGAACCACGGTTCGATGCCGACCAGATTTTTTCGTCTATAATGAAAAATAGGGATTTTTTTCGATCTTGTCAAGGGTAAAATTTGGGTAAAATTTGGGAAATTTTGTCAATTATAACATGGTTATTTGGTTAATAATAATGGTAGAATAACTACAAAGATTGATAGATTATGAATATAAAATTGTCAATATTATTATTCTTTATAAAATATAAAGGAGATATGACATCATGATTTTTTCCGTAAACGAAACCGTGTTTCCCTCGGTTATTCATCAGGCAATTTGGAACTCGGCGAGATTGATATTTCCATTGGAAAAAAGCCTCTCCATAATTGATGACGAAACGATAAAAACAGCTTGCGCGGATTTATATAATTTAATAATTGACGGATACAAAGATATTTATAATCACCCGGAGATTTACGGTTTAGACCCGAAGGAAACCGATGTTTATTTATCCGGCAGGGTTTGGAGCAAAGCTATAATTTTAGCTTTAAATAAAAAAGACCAGCCAGCATTGGATTTTTTTAAATGTGCCGAGAGCCGGTTACATTTTTTTCGTTTCATATTAAGAAAATTTTCGTCGGATGATATAAATGAAGTTATTTCGCTAGAAAACCAATATGTTCGTTTTTCAAAAGACGGATATAAAAAACTTTTAAGTCAGTTGAAAAAAAATCTCAACTTCGATAAAGAAAAATTCGCGCGTCTTATGCAGCGTTTATCTTTTGTTATTATCCTGGATAATGATGATATTGTCATTACAAATACAAAATACCCAAACCTGTTCGAAGCCTTGAAACTTTTAAAAGATGTTGATTTAAAACAAAAAGCAAGTAAAAAATACTCGCTTAACGCGGCTTGTCATGTGTTTGATTTTCGCGTTTTAACGCCGAATTATGAATGTACCTTCGAAGACGCTTTGTATTCACTTGACGACGCGAATAAAAAAGAAGTAATTCGTTTAGACGATTTATTTATTTCGTTAAACATTAAAAAAACATTCCACTTAAATTTTATCGAATGGACTTTTAAGGGAAAACGGGTTGCGAGATACGAAGGAACAAAAGTACATTTTGATATAAACAAGTCCGGGAACGCGAACAATTTAATCACGGTTTATATCGAAAAAACGTGGAGTTTCCACTGGCCTTTGATACCACCCAATTTTGGCGGTGAAAAAAATACTGAAAATAGAGTGATATTCGAAAAAGCTGTAAACGAACTACCCAATGCTGATGAAATGAAAACCTTCTGTTTAAAACATGTAAAACGCTGCCGTGAATGCGGCTGTCTTTACGCGCCTCCTCCGCGCGGACACCCAAAAATAATGTTTGGCAAAATATTTTATACTTGCGGCGGCGGAACAACCTTCGGCGTAGAACATCTAACGCGTGATAATTTTGACTTTATCGCTGATTTAGTTAAGATACGTATAAAATAAAAGTTTTAATTTATGAATTTACAGTTTTTCAAATGAAGATTTTAAAAATGGTATGTAAATTTATATACTTGGATAAATTAATTAAAATATTAATGATAAAAGACAGATTGAAATTAAATATAATCTAAGATATAATAAGCATTATTATTGTATAGGAGATCATTTTATGTTAAAAAAAATGCCAACTCATTGCGGAGATGATACTTGTTCATCGTGTGTTGTTGCTGGGGATTTCATTTTTTTAGCTCATCATGCAGGTCATAATCCAACAAATTCAAATGATATTGTTAATCAGGTACGACAAACACTTGATAATATTAAAAAAACATTATCGACAGTAAATGCAACTTTAGATGATATTGTTGAAATTAAATTTTATTTAAAAAATAAAGATGATTTTCGGAAAGGTGCTGATGTATTTAGAGAATATTTCGTAAATGGTGCGCCTGCAAGAATGACAATATTCACAGAATTTCTCGATGATAATTGTTTATGCATGATTGATGGGATAGTATATAAACCAAATAATGAAGTATAAAAAATTAATTTAAGGAGTTTTTAAAAATGAGTAAAAGACAAAATATCAGAAAAGCAATTATTATGATGATGTTTTTCTTTTTTCCAATAACAATTACTTGGCTTTCGCCGGCTATACCTGTACTTTATCCTTGGTTTGTCGGCGTTTTTCCAGGTGCTCTTATAATATTCTCGTTATTATTTCTGGTTTCTCTTTTTATGGGAAGGGCATTTTGTGGATATGTTTGTTCGGTTGGAGGGATGCAGGAGTGCATGATGCTCGCAAGAGAAAAAAAAATAAAAAGCGCTAGAATTAACATCATCAAGTACATTATTTGGCTGCCGTGGATAATTTTTATCATTATAGCATTTGTGCAGTACGGGGGAATATATAAAATAGACTTTTTTGCGGGTACTGTTGACAACTATATGTTTTTAATTGCGCCTTACAGATATATAATTTACTTTGGCGTTATTTTGCTTGTTGCCGTATTACATTTGCTTGTAGGGAAACGCGCATTTTGCCATAGTGTATGCTGGGGAGCGCCTTTTATGATTATAGGGACGAAGGTGTCGGGTTGGCTTAGATTGCCGAGGCTTAGCTTAAAATCAAATCAGGACAGCTGCACAGGCTGCAAACTATGTTCAAAAAAATGTCCTATGAGTTTGGATGTGGAGACGATGGTTAAGACAGCAAACATGAAAAACTCTGAATGTATATTGTGCGGTGAATGTATTGATATTTGCCCTAAAAAATCCATCACATATACCTTCAAAAATAAATAATACAAACTACTATTTAAATTTTATCGGCGGATACCCAAAGATATGTATAAAATGAGGTTTTAATACTTGTATTATTTATACTATTATTATATAATTGTGTTATTATATTTCTAAGGATGGAAAGATATGAAAATTAAATTGATGGTTTTATTAATCTTTATTATTTGTACAGGTATTTTTGCTCAGGACGTTATCTATGTCAGCGCGAGAGGTAGTGATGAAAACACGGGTTTAACCGAAACAGCGCCGCTTAAAACATTATCTGTAGCATTCGCGCGTTCTGTACAGAACAATATAAGTACAATTACTGTTATTGGCAAATTGGATATAAATAGCGAAGGAGCTAGACCAAACAGTTCTTCTGTTTTTCGTTTATCTATTAATAATCCAACAGAAATTTTGATTACTGGAAAGCGGAATGCTAGGGGAGCGGAAAGAGCCATCCTTTCGGCAATTGGAACAAGTTATAGTCCAATTTCTATTGAAAGCGCAAAAATACGTTTTGAACATATAGAAATTTCCGGCGGAGTTGGAGAAATGGGTGTTGGATTATTTGTTTTAAATAGAGCTCAAGTAACTTTAGGTGAAGGCGCTATTGTAAGAGATAATAATAATTTTGGCGTTCTTGTAAGTAATGAAGGAGCGGTTTTAACCATTGACGGTGGAGAAGTAAGAAATAACAGAAGCACCGGTGTTTTTTTAAACGGATCTGTTTTTTTCTTTAATAATGGAACCATTACAGGTAACAGAGCAGGGTTAGGCGCTGGCGTAATTGTAACAGGCGGCGCCAGATTTGAAATGTCAGGCGGGTCAGTTACCAGAAACAGTGCAGATAATGTTGGTGGTGTTGTAGTAACCGATGATAGTATTTTTATTCAAACAGGAGGAACTGTTCGTAATAATACAGCAAGAAGAAATTCCAGTACCGCTGATATTTGGAGACAGTAATATTTAATAAGGATGAAATAATTATGAAAATTGTTTTTACAGTTTTGTTATTATTTTTTATTTGTACAGGTATCTTCGCTCAAAATATTATTTATGTAAGTGCGAGAGGTAATGATAATAACACAGGTTTAATCGAAACATCACCATTAAAAACTTTATCGGCTGCTTTTACGCGTTCTGTACGAAATAATATAAACATAATAACAGTTATTGGCAGATTAGATATAAATTCTGAAGGAGTAAATCGTGATATTATTTTTATTTTAGATGCCGATACTCCTATGGAAATCCTGATAACAGGAAAACCTGATGCTATTGGAGCAGAAAGAGCTATAATTTCTGCGTTAGGTACAAATTATATCTGTTTAAATATTGAGAACGCAAGAATTCGTTTGGAACATATTGAAATATCCGGCGGAGCTGGAGAATATGGTGTTGGATTATTTATTACTGAAAAAGCGCAAGTAACTTTAGGCGAAGGAGCGATTGTAAAAGATAATGAAAGATTTGGCGTTTTAATTAGCGTAAATGATATTATTTTTATTATGGATGGTGGAGAAGTTCGTAATAATAATGAAACCGGTGTTTTTGTCGGAAGCGGTAATACTTTCTACATGAAAAATGGGATTATAACTGAAAACAGAGCAAATATAGCTGCGGGTGTTTTTGTCGGCGAAAACGCAAGGTTCGAAATGTCAGGAGGCTCGATTACCAGAAACAGAGCTAATGATGCTGTTGGAGGTGTTTTTGTCAACAAACGCGGCGTTTTTATTAATACCGGAGGAACTGTAAGTAATAATTTTGCAAGAAGAACAAATTTGAATGCTAATATTTACAGAATGCGGTAAATTATGTGATATTTCAATACTCCACTTGCCATAAAAAAAGACCGTGCGCAGGCAAAGTAGTACCCGCAAGGGATCTTTTACCTGACGCGATTATTTCCCGCAATTTTCGCGGTGGTGTACCGGTTTCTTCGTAGTGTAGAAAGGTTCCCGCGATCGACCTTACCATGTTTCGCAAAAACGCGTTGGCGCGAATTTCAAAGATAAGTTTATCTTTTTCAAAATAGAAATACGCTTTATATATATAACGTTTGCTTGATTTACCTGCAAGAATCGAGCTGTCTTTTACACAGGCGAAAAAAGCGCATTCAGTTTCACCTAACAGGAGCCTGCCGTATGCGTTAAGAAGATCAAGGCGCGGTGTTCTGTATAAATGCAGATTATAACGGTTTTCATGCGGGAGAGCGGAAGTATAACCCGATGAATTGCATATAAATTGATAACGGTAAAAACGGGATTTCGCGCTAAAACGTGCGTGAAAATCATCATCAACAAGGCAGGAATTAAGTACGCGAACATCATGTGTTAAGTAGGAGTTTATTGCCTGTGTAAAACGCTCTGCCGGAATACTTTCGATATCTGTGTAAAAATTCGCGATTTGTCCTACGGCATGAACGCCGGAATCAGTTCTGCCTGAACCTGTAAGGTTTATTTGTTTACCGTGAATTTTATTAAGGGCTTTTTCTATATCGCCTTGTACTGTTCGCTCTATTTTTTTTTTATGTTCCTGTCTTTGCCAGCCGTTGAAGTCCGTTCCATCATACGCGATTGTCAGTTTTATATTTCTTTTCATGAAAAATTTTCTGATAATTCCTTGTTTATAGTATCATAAAGGGTTCTCGCGTGTTCAAGGAAGGCGCCGGGTTTGTCTTTGGATGACTTTCCCATGCCAAAAAGTTTAGCGATTGTACGCCGCGCGTCCTCTAAAGATGTTTTTCTCTCTTCGGCATTACTTGCCGGTCCGTACTTGTAACGAAGGAATGCGCACATGTATAACATTCCTTCGTATGAATAATTTTTGTCAGTATCAGGACCAAAAACTTTAATTCCGGAAAGTGTTTCTCTGCCGCTTTGTTCGCGGCTTAAAGCTTCGTTGTAAAGATAATGAGCTTTTCTGCGAAAAAGAGTACCTAGCCAGTCATAATGCTGTCCCTGGTATTTTTTATTGAGTTCATCCAAAAGCCACGCGCACCTGATCGCGGCGAGCCCCTGTTTTATTGTAGGAGATGTCTGTTTATTGTAATAATCATAACAGTACAATGTAAGATATTGAGAGGCGGCGCCTTCCATAAGGGTACGCCCTTCGCCAAAATTAATATTCGGAAAAACCAATGTTGTTTTTTTCATGCGTTTTTCTACATCGCTGCGCGCTATTTCTTTTTTATCGGGCGGCAGTAGGGGAAAATCATTTTCCATCGAAGAGAACCAGCATTCAGGGCATACAATTGATTGGTAAGTAAGCGGAAAAATTTCTCCGTATTTCGCGGATGGTTCGTAAAGCCTGTGAAGCTCATCTGTCAACTTGCCCGCGATTAATCTGCCGCCGCCTGATAACAGTTCTTCCTTGTGAAAGTTCGCGCCGCACGCGGGACATTCATATTCCTTTTTTGATTGAAAGGTTATTTTTAGTTCTTTTTCTTCTTCTTTTTTTTTCATTTTATGCTCCCTCCAATACAATCATGGCAATCGCGTTTTCTTTTTCATGCGAAAGCGATATATGCACTTTGTCCGCTCCTGATTTTTCCATAGCTTTTCGCGCTGTTCCTGTCAATTTAACTTCCGGTTTTCCGTTTTCATTGTTTATCACAATAATATCTTTTAGATTTATATTTGCAAGTCCTGTTCCAAGCGCTTTGCCAAACGCTTCCTTCGCGGCAAACCTTGCCGCGAGCCTTTGACTTGCCGCTTGTCTTTGAGCCGCGTTTTTTTCTTTGTTTGAAACAATGACGAGTTCATCAGTGTGAAAAAACCTTTCCAAAAGTTTTGTGTTTGTAAGCCAGTGTTCCATACGCTGTATTTGAACGATATCAATTCCAATTCCTGTAATCATTGTTCACTTTCCATAATTTCAATTTCTTCTATTTCATTTTCTTCTATTTCAATAATTACTTGCTGTTCTTCTCGCGCGATACGGCTGATAGAGCCGCGAAATTCCAGTGTCTTGTTTCCAAGCAAAGTTATTAACGTATTTTCATTAACAATATTTACCATAATGGAAAAATCATCATAACGTCTGTCTAAATTTATCGTTTCTGTATTTAATTCAATATTACTTTCCAAAACACTTCTTGGACCTTCCGCGGATACGCTTCCCGGTATTAATGACTGGTAGGTTAATTCATATCCTTCCGCGACAATTCCGCTAAAAACAGGAAAGACGGGAATATTTTTTGTTACTCTTTGTTCAAGGAGCATAAGAATTTCTATAGGTTGAACAGAAATTTCCAAAGGTTCGATACCGATCGCGCTTCCTTTTTTTCGCAATTGAACGGGAACTCTGTAACTGCCTTCGGTTGTGTATCTGGAAAGATCGATAAACGCTTCAATGTCTTCGTCTAAAATAGGTTGTATTCCGTCTCCCTCGCCTCTAAGTGAAACTCTTACAGCGCCCGGAAACGGACTCGCGGGAATCAATGTTTCGCTGGATTCTATTTGTAATGGAACTGTAAAAAATCTTGTCTCCAAAGTATTCATTCTATAAGATACCGATATTATAAGCGCAGCCGCCAGCGAAAGAACTTTGACAGGCCATTTTTCAATTAATTTAGCGAGGATTTTTTCTTTATTCAACAAGAACCTCCCTGTCTTCCGCCGAAGATTCCTGCTGTTCGATTTCTTTTCTATTTCCTTTGTCGAATAGTTCCTTTAATTTGCGCGTAACTTCTGTTGAAGTTAAATCGTAATAAAGTTTAGCGTCATACGCGAGGGAAATGGCTCCGCTTTCTTCGGAAACAATTAATATAACAGCGTCGGATTGTTCCGCCATTCCAAGACTTGCTCTGTGCCGCGTGCCGAAGTTTTTTCGTATGTCCTGTCTTTCGGAAAGCGGTAAAAAACAGCTCGCGGCGGCTATCTTTCCGTTATGAATAACCATAGCTCCGTCATGAAGCGGTCCGTCAAATTCAAAAATCGATACAATTAAACTCGAAGAAATTTCCGCGTTTATTTTTGTGCCGGTTTCTATTATATTTTTTAAATTGATCTTGCGCGGGAATACAATCAGCATTCCGCGCCTGCGCTGAGATAAAAGTTCCGCGGCTGTTATTACAGCGTCAAGTTTTCCTATCTGTACAGTCGCGTTCGGGCTGAAAAATTCGGCTTGCCCGAGCCGCATAAAAATTTTTCTAAGTTCGGGTTGAAACACAATAGCTATCGCTATAAAAAGACCCGGCGCGATTATGGTAAGTACCCATTGTAAGGTAGTTAAATTAAAAAGCCAGGCGATACCGTAAACAAGAGCGAGAAAACCCGCGCCTTTAACAAGCGGAAGAGCCTGAGTTTTTTCAAGGAGTTCGTAACCTTTATAAATAATGAACGCAAGAATGGCTACATCAAGAACAGGGCGGATTAATTCGTATATTGAATAGAGTTTTTGTAAAATAGCCATTTATCTACTATAACATGGTAAATTGTATTTAGTGAATAGCGGTTTTTATCTTGTCTGAGATTCCTTTTCCATTTAAATTGTTTATTGCCAAAAGCTCTTCCCTGGTACCCAATGCCTTATCTTCTTCCAAAAACTTGTTTTCTACCGCTAAAACTAATGTTTGAGCCGCGCATTTGTATTGATGAGCCAATGAAGCCGCGTATTCGCCAAAACCGCCTTCTTTTATTCCTTCTTCGATAAAACAAACCAGTTTATATTCGTTCATAATTTTTATCAGATGCTCTTCGTCGATTGGCTTTAAGAATCGCAGGTTATATAAATCAACGTCGATTTCCTGCTGTTTTAAAATCGCCGCTGCGTCAATTACTTCTTTATAAAGGCTTCCTGTAAAAGCAAGGCAAACTTGATTTATACCGTTATTTCTTACCCATATCCCGCGCCCGGTTTTAAGCGGCATGGAGAAAGCGTCAATCTCCAACGGACAATACGCCTTCGGATACCTGATGATAATAGGACCCGATTTTTTTTCAAGCGCGTACTCCAACATAAGTTTCATTTCATTTTCGCTCGCGGGGCACAGTATTGTCATATTTGGCGTGCTGCGGAATATTGATATATCAAAAAGCCCTTGATGAGTTTCTCCGTCCGCGCCGACAAGTCCGCTTCTATCCAGCGCGAAAATCACAGGCAGTTTTTGTAATGCGGTATCGTGTATGATCTGGTCTACAGCGCGTTGAATAAATGTTGAATAGATTGCCACAACCGGTTTTAACCCTTGCGCCGCGAGACCCGCGGCGAAAGTTACGGCGTGTTCTTCCGCGATACCTACGTCAAAAAAACGTTTTGGAAAAACTTGCGCGAAACCGGAAAGACCTGTTCCGGATTGCATCGCGGCAGTGATGGTTATAATTTTTTTGTCTTTTTGCGCTGCCTGTAAAATAGTATCTGAAAAAGCTTCTGTAAAACTTTTCTTTTTATTTTGATCACCTGTTGATGAACTTTCGCTGTTTGATATACCTGAATCGACAGAAAAAGATCCTACACCGTGATAACTGTCGGGATCGGTTTCGGCGAAATCGTATCCTTTACCTTTGCGCGTGTTTAGATGTATTACAACAGGGCGGTTTAATTTTTTTACATCCTGTAAAACCCCGATTAGAGCTTGTATGTTATGGCCTCCAATTGGACCTACATATTCAAATCCAAGATCGACAAAAAAATTGTCAATGTAGAATACCGCTTTTACAGCGCGTTTTAATCTTACTACAAGGTTAAAAAAAGCTTGTCCCACAAAAGGGATTTTTTTCGCCATCGCGTCAAAATGACGGCGGAAAGTTTGGTATTTTTCTTTCATGGAAAGGCGGCTTAAATATTTTGAAAGCCCGCCGACATTGCGGCTAATAGACATTTTATTGTCGTTTAGAATTACAATTAATGGCAGTTCCAAATGACCCGCGTGTGATAACGCTTCATACGCCAATCCGCCTGTAAGCGCGCCGTCTCCGATTATCGCGATAGAAAGAGCTTTTCCACCCTGTATGCGATCTGCCGCGAGTAAACCAAGCGCGGCGGAGATCGAAGTGGAAGCGTGTCCTGTGTTAAAAGAGTCGCAGGGGCTTTCATTTCGTTTTGGAAAACCGGCAAGTCCTGATTGTTTTCTAAGAGTTGTAAACGGCGCCGGTCTTTCCTGCGCTGTAAGAATTTTATGCGCGTAACATTGGTGCCCTACATCCCATACAATTTTATCTTTTGGCAGATCAAATACACGATGTAACGCGATAGTAAGTTCGACAACTCCAAGATTAGACGCGAGATGCCCTCCGTTATTCGATACGGTGCTGACAATCTGTTTCCGTATTTCCGCCGCGAGATGATTGAGTTCGCGTATTGTCATTTTTTTTAAATTATTCATTTAATTTCAGAATTCCCGCTTAAAATTCTAAAATCTTTAAGGTATTTTCGCCTGGATATAACAAGGTCTGTAAGTTCAAGATGCATGTTTTGATCAACAGTTTCGGCAATCGGCAGAAGATATTTTTCTGTTTCATTGATATAACGTTCTACAAAACTAAGATTGTTTACAAAACCAAGCGAAATCATGTTGGAAATACGATCCGCCACTTTTAGTATTTTCGCGTTACGCGAACCTTTTTCTGAAATTCGAGTTAGAAAATCAGGTTTTGTTTCTCCGTGACGGCGCGTTACTTCCAATACAAGGTTATACACGGCATGGCTTTCAAAGTCGATTGACAATAAAATGTTATGATTAAAATCGGGAATATCTTCAAGCACATCATGTACTAACGATGCTTTAAGCAAAACAGAATCTATGTATTTGTAATCGACAAGAATTGCCATAGTATCAAGCTGATGACGGAACATATTACCGCCGCCTTCGCGTGATTTACCGATTAGATATGTGGCAAGTTGAATATAAGGCGCGAGCCTTGTTCCGCTTAATTGATCCAGTTGTTCAGCATTCATTAAAGATCCCTTAAATAATTCGCGAATTTTGTTGTGCGTGTTATAGCTTCTTCCAGTTTGGTTTTTTGTTCGGTAACAAGTTCTGCAGGCGCGTTTTTAACAAACTGTTCGTTATCAAGTTTTGCCTTTAAACTTTCAATATACTTTTGATCTTTTTCCAAATCGTTTGTAAATTTCTTTTTTAACGCCGCGGTATCAACCGCTTCGGCTATAAATACAAATACTTCAAATCCCGCACCAGCCATGCCGATAGAACCTGAAGGTTTCGCGTTTGAAGATTCGATTGTAAGGTCGCCGATTGAAAAATCACCGATCCCCGCGAGAAGTTTTATTAAACCTTCGTTTTCTTTAAATGGTTTTTCGTTTTCTTTTGACGCGTTTATGGTTACACGCAGTTTTTTATCGGGAGTAATACCGCATTCACTTCGTAAAGTCCGAACCATACCAACAAGTGATTGTAAAGACGCGAAATCTTTTTCTTCCTGAGCGTTATAATTTTTTTCGTCGTATAGCGGATACCGGGCGTTTATCAATAACTGTGTTTTATTTTCTATTGGAAGTTTTTGATAGATTTCTTCGGTTATAAACGGAAGCAATGGATGCAAGAGCCGCAGCGATTTTTCAAGTACATCCAAAAGAATTGTCGCGGCGCGATCTTTTTCGGCATTTATTGTATTTGAATCATCAATACCTTTCATCGATAATTTTGTAGCTTCTACATACCAGTCGCAAAAATCATTCCAAAAAAATTCATAAGCGGTTAAAGCCGCTTCATTATAACGGTAAGAAAGAAAGCTTTCTTGAATATTTTTAGCGGCTGTATTTAAGCGTGAATAGATCCATTTGTCTACGGCAGTAACCCGCGGATTTTTTATTAAATTACGTCCTTCCAAATTCATTAAAATATAACGGCTCGCGTTCCATATCTTGTTTGAAAACTTGGATCCAAGTTTAAAAGATTCCTTGTCTACGAGAACATCCTGCCCTTGCGCGCACATAAAAGCGAGAGTAAACTTCATTGAATCCGAACCGTATTCATCTACAAGTTCAAGCGGGTCAAGTCCGTTACCTAAAGACTTACTCATCTTGCGTCCCTGTTTGTCGCGAACAAGGCTGTGAATATAAATGTCACGGAAGGGAGCTTTACCTGTAAATTCAAGCCCTGCCATGATCATTCTCGCGACCCAAAAGAAAATAATGTCATAAGCTGTGATAAGCGCTGTAGTGGGGTAGTACTTTTCAAGGTCGGGAGTTGAATCGTTTACTTTTTCCCAGCCAAGTGCACTAAAGGGCCAAAGCCAGCTAGAGAACCATGTGTCAAGAACATCCGGATCCTGTTCGATGTTTTTGCTTTTACACTCCGGGCATGAAC
>WQXE01000047.1 GCA_009784995.1 Treponema sp.
ACAAGCAGTATCGCAGCAAATAGCGGACTCATATATTATTATTCTTGTAATCTCACTTTTTATTCTGCTTTGCTTTTCAGCTTTTTTTTCTGCCTGTGAAATGGCTTTTTCATCGTTAAATCGAATTAAACTTAAAAGCCTTGCCGTTAAAAGCAAACGGGCGCGGCTCGCGCTAAAAATGATAGAAGCTTACGACAAAATCCTTTCTACAGTTTTAATCGGCAACAATATTGTAAATATTACCGCTTCCGCGCTGGCAACGGCTCTTTTTATTGGTTTATTTGGAGCCAAGGGTGTAAGTATCGCCACGCTTATTATGACAATTTTGCTTTTGATTTTTGGCGATATTTCCCCAAAGGCGCTGGCGAAAGAAACGCCGGAATTAACGGCGCTTAGAAACGCTCCTCTTTTGCGTTTTTTTGTTTTTTTACTTACTCCCATTAATTTTCTTACAGGCTGCTGGAAAAAATTATTAATGAAGATTTTTCCCGTAAAAGTAAATCTTTCTACAACCGAAGATGAGCTTTTAACCTTTGTAGAAGAAGTGCGGCAGGAAGGCGTTATAAATATTCAGGAAGAGCAGATGATCAGGCAGGTAATTAGCTTTGATGATTTAAAAGTTTCTGAAATATTCACCCCCCGTATTGATGTTGAAGCGATTCAGGATAACGCCACTGTTGAAGAAATTGACAAAAAATTTATCGAAACAGGATTTTCCAGGCTTCCTGTTTACCGGGATTCAATTGATAATATTACAGGGATTCTTCTTTTAAAAGATTTTTATCATGAAGTAATGAAAGGTTTAAAAACACCTTCGCAGATTATTACACCTGTTGTATTTGTTACAAAAACAATTAAAGTAGAAAAACTGCTTAGAACTTTACAGAAAAAACAGGCTCACATGGCGGTTGTTGTAGATGAATACGGCGGCACTTTGGGAATTGTAACAATCGAAGATATTGTAGAAGAACTGGTAGGTGAAATCTGGGACGAACATGATGAAATTGTAGAACCCGTTAAAAAAGAAACAGACGGAAGTTTTATCGTTTTGGGAAATGTAAACTTTTTTGATATGCTGGAAAGTATCGGACAGGAAGCGCAAGAAATCCCAAACACGACAGTGGCGAACTGGATAATGGAAAGTCTTGGAAGACTTCCGCGCGCTTTTGAAATTTTAACCTGGAATAATTTAACAATAATTGTATTAAAAGTTATTAAACAAAGAGTAATGGAAGTAAAAGTTACCGTTAATAATTAACCGTTAGCGCAGATTGTAGTGCCTGTGTAATCTTCGCCGTTTAATATTTTTTTTAAGTTTTCCAGATCTCTTCCGCCAGCGCAGATTACTTTAAGACCGATTTTTTCAGCGTGACGGCTCGCGACAGGATCGAATGGAACATTTTTTCCCGGTACCCATTCATCGCCTACAATAGCGCGAAAATCCGCCCATTTAATTTTGTCGATTGGCTGCGCGTTAGGATCGATTTTTGGATCCGCCGTATATACTTTTTCTATGTTGGATAAATTAATTACCATGTCGGCGCCAAAACGTTCCGCTAAAAGCACCGCGTCGTAATCGGTAGAAAAACCCGGTTTCCAGCCAGCGGCTACAAGAACATGACCTGTCAGCGGTTGTACTTCTGTTGGATCTGTTACAACATCCTGATTACACCATTTACTCATAAGCGCTTTTATTAATTGCGCGTTTAATCTTGTCGCCATTATTCCTATCCAGTCCGCATTATAATGCGCCGCGTTAGTGTCAATACTGTTAGCTGATATTTCCCGGTACGCGTTTTGATAATGACGCGCGGGACCTCCGCCGCCTACTACAAAAATAAAATGTCTGTCGGATTCATTTTCTATAAAAGAGCGTACAAGTTCTACAAATTTTTTTAAATATTCTGTATCAACTTTGTCCGGAGCTACGATTGAACCGCCAAGTGATATTACTGTTACCATATTTTCTTCCTTTAATGATATAAACCGCTTATAATAATATCACCCCAAAGGCTTGTGTAAGATTCAAGTCCGCCTGCCGCTTCTTCCCAAATATTCTGAAGTGAATATGATCTGTTATGCGAAACAATTCTTCCTCTGTTTTCCATTTGCGAAAGCTGAAGATCGCCTCTGGAAAACGCGATACGCTGATTATCAATGTTTCCAAAATAATAATTTGCCGTGTCAATTTCCGGCTGCTCAATGTCACCTAACCAGTCAAAACCGGCTGTATTTAACTGTTGAATAAAACCCGCTAAAGCGCCTGTTCCCATTACAGGATCAACAGGAACCCAGCCAAAACTATCAATCCAAAATTCCGCCCAGTAATGGCGAATTGTATGCCCCATTTGATCGATTAACACACCCGCGATTGGTAAACACGGTACTCCCGCGGCGCGGGTCATCGCTGTAAATAGTAAAACGGCTGTGTAGGAATCCGCCTGTTTTTGATCAAGAACTTCGCCAAGATCAGTTAAAGAGGGTTGTGTATCAATTATTTGTATATTTGTAATTATCCAGTCATATATGGCTTTTGTTTTTACATACGGGTTTTGTTCCCTGCCGATGATTGAATTAACAGTTGTTCTAATTTCGCGGGTTTCACTTGGAATTAGAGCTGTATTTTGTGTATACATGACAGATAACGGTGATGTTTCCTGTCTAATAAATTGCGGGTTTAAATTTGTTTCAACCGCGTATACTTCAACTCTGAATGAATTATTTATAGAATGATTCGATCCTGTTAAAAGGCTTTCAAGTTTAAAAAGACTCACTCCCCGGTGATTTTCCAGAAACGGTTCATTATTACGCGATATTAACCGCGTATTTCTTTGGGATGGAGAGTTTATAGGTCTTGGTATCCATAAATACAGTGTATTAGGTCTTGTCGCTTCGTTAATTCTTATATCAACAGAGTAAGATATTGTATATATTCGTTTATCTTTTAAAACTTTTGTTCCCGGTCTGCCTGATACATCAAAATATACAGGACGAGACCTTCCATGCGGTGTTCTTACTTCCAAACTGCCGCTTACAGCTCCGTCGGGCAGGCGGACACGAATTTCTCTTGAACTCCAAAATTCATAACCCAGTTCCATTTCTGATACTTCTATAAATTCCGGGTCGCTTATATTAAATTGATTAAATGAAGGTGAATCAAAATCCCACGAGAAAAAAACACCGGATACCGCTTGTAAAGTATTTTCGCGCGATACTCCGAAATTATTTCCCGTAATTGTTATTATTGAACCCGGTGTGCCTGATTGCGGATTTACTGAAATAATTCTTGGTTCAAGCCCGAACACTTCGCCGTCAACCGGTCTTGGCACAGACGCGCTATTTGTAAATAATAATCCGTTACTTTTTTTTCCTCTTGTGTGTACATAAACAAGCCCCGATTCACCTAACTCCGGAACTCTGACAATAATTAAATTGTCCTGCCATAAATGATATGATGAATTTGTCGGCGGTATACCCGCGATCATTACATAAGATGAATCATCGCGCGAGCCGCCAAACCCGCTTCCTGTTAGTGTAATAAACTCGCCCATTACGCCAATTCTTGGATCTATAGATTTTAAAACCGGAGATTCTGTTCTGCATGAATTTAAAAATATAATTAGCGTTAACGCCAATATGGTGATTAGAAAAAATTTATTCGTCATTTACTGCGATGTATGGATTTACTGTTAAGATTACCTGTAATGATGTATTTGACGTACCAAGCGGAAAGAAATAAATTGGTTCGTTAAAATCCATGGGAATAGTTTGTATATATGTATAATAGCTGACGCCGCCGCCGGGATTATTTATCCACATCTGCCCCTGGGCGACAAGTACATTACCCTGTCTGCGTATAAAAGGAGTAAATTGTATAACTACAACCATGTTTGATCCTACAAGTCTTACACCTACAGGACTGCCCGGTATCGCCACTCTTGTTTGTGATTCATCCATGAGTAAATTCTGCTCATCCATTACTCTCGCGTTAATGTTCATTGCCAAAGACCGCATCCCGCTTCCTTGCCGTGTATCCTGAGCGTTAATAAAACTTGTTGTCATGATAAAAAACACAGCGAAAAAAATACCGGTTATATATACAGTACGATTCATTCTATTGATTTCTCCTGGTTGGACGGCTGCCTTCGCCTGTTCGCCTGTTTGATTGGTGTTCCTGATTTTGCCTTGTATAATCAGCCGACCTGACTATAACAGGTTCACCGGTTCTTTGAAAATCTTTATTTTCCGGCAGCCTAAGGATTATAATGTCTGATCCATCGGAAGATAAATATTGAAGAACACTGCTTATATCCGCGACAGGTAAAACCTGCATTTCGTCTTCCGGCAGGATGAAGTTTACCCTGTCTAAAGGTTCTATAAAAGCGATTCCGTCATTACTTTGTCCGCCGCGAAGCCACAACGCGGTCATCAACATAATAACAAGCGCAGCCGCCGCCGCCGCGGGGATAGGGATAGAAAGTCTTTTTTGCATAAATCCCGAGGCATTCATTCTGCGAATATTGCTATTAACAGAGCGCGGCTGGAAGCGCCGTCTGGACTGAAGATTTTGCCAAACCCTGTCTTTTGCCGCTTCTATCATTTCCAGTTCATCTTTAGCTGAAAGTTCTGCTGAAACATTTATAGAAGAAGATTTGATTGAAGAAGATTTGTTAAAAATTTGTTTAAAACCATTAAGCTTCTCTTTGCAAGCCGCGCATTCATTTAAATGGCTTTCCAGTTTTTCTTTCCAGGGGGACGGGAGTTCCCCATCCAGATAGATAGAAAGTAGTTGAGGATCAGGACACATTTGTTCCCCCTTTTGCCGCTGCCTGTTCGGCTTCCGCTAGCAATATGGCAAGGCGTTCACGGGCTCTGAACACCCGCACTTTAACATTTCCTTCGCTTATGCCAAGTACTCTGCCAATTTCTTTATAATTCATTTCCGCGTACTCTTTTAATACTAATACCATACGTAAATTTTCCGGCAGCTTATCAAGAGCGCTTTTAACTTCTTCGCTCGTTTCCTTCTTGACAAGTAACCCTTCCCCGGTTTCCTCCTGTCTGTGGTCTTCTCTAAAGGCGCGTTGATACGCTTTGCGTTCCCGCTCCTTTCGTTTCGCGTAATTTAACGCGGCGTTTTTTACAACGCGAATTAACCAATACTTCGCTTCCTCCGGGTTTGGAAAAACCATATTTTTTTCGTATAAACGAAAAAAACTTTCCTGGCAAAGGTCTTCCGCCGCTTCACTGTTGTTCGTAACCCTGTAAGCTACTCTGAACAAAACCTGGAAGGTTGAATCGTAAAGACGTTTAAACTCGCGGTTATATTCAACCGGATTTATTTCGCTTACAGATGCCGCCTTTGTTGATTCATCGTTAATAGTGTCTTCCTGTTGTTCTTCTATATCTTTAAACAAGTTTTTTCCTCATTTGTTACATACGCCGCCAGGTAGTTCCGGCAGGTCCGTCTTCAAGTATTATACCACGATCCTTTAGACTTTGTCTTATATTGTCGGCGGTTGTAAAGTCTTTTGCCTTTTTAGCTTCAATTCTTTTGTTTATTTGTTCATTAATTTCCTGTTCATCGTTATTTTCGTTGATTTTCGCTTCGTTTTTTATTTTTACAGCGTCTTCAAGCCCTAATCCTAAAACCCTGTCCATATCAAAAATCGCCGCGAGAGTGTCCGCTGTAGCCGGCGCCTCTTTTAAAAGCCCCCAAACTTCCGCCAGAGCCCTTGGAGTATTCAAATCATCCTCGATAGCCCTATCAAACCCTTCTATATATTTGCTTATTTCTTCATTACCTTTTTCCTTAAATCCGCGTAAATCCGTATGTACCGCAGGTACGCAATCCGCGTTAATCAGCGTTTCCTGTATACCAAGCCTGTTTGCCAATCCTCTTACTTTATCTACCAGCGATTTTCTCGAATTCTTCGCTCCTTGCAAGCTTTCGAACGAAAACCGCAATTGGCTTCTATAATGTCCGCTTAAAAGGAAATAACGATAATCCAGAGGGTCAAAACCTTCGTCGATAATGCTTTGTAAGGTAAGAAAACCCCCTGCCGATTTGGACATTTTTCCCTTGTCTAAAACAAGGAATTCATTGTGAAGCCAGTATTTTACCCAGGGTTTTAAACCTGTGGCGGCTTCGCTTTGTGCGATTTCGTTAGTGTGGTGAATCGGAATATGATCGATGCCGCCGGCGTGAATATCAAACTGTTCGCCTAAGTATTTCATGCTCATAGCCGAACATTCGATATGCCAGCCGGGATAACCCCTTCCCCAGGGGCTGTCCCAGGTAAGAGCTTGGTTTTCGAACTTGCTTTTTGTAAACCAAAGCACAAAATCGCCCGGGTTTCGCTTGTTTTCGTCCTGTTCGATTCTGGCACCGGCTTTTAAATCATCCAGCTTTAACAGGGCTAAATCGCCGTAAGAAGGAAATTTCGATATATCAAAGTATAAATTTCCACCCGCGAGGTAGGTAAACCCGTTTTTTTCGATTCTTTCTATTAAAGAGATCATTTCACTGATATGTTCTGTCGCTTTGCAAACCACAGTAGGGCGGGTAATATTCATTTTGTCGGTATCTTTAAAGAACGCTTCAGTGTAAAAATCCGCTATTTCTAAAACGCTTTTGCCGCGTTCTTCGGCGCTTTTTACCATTTTATCTTCGCCGTCGTCGCTATCGTTTGACAAATGCCCGACATCGGTAATATTCATCACATGGTTTACGTCAAACCCTGCGCGGCGCAAAGATCGAACCAGAATATCGTGATGTACATAAGCTCGAATGTTTCCAATATGCGCGTAATTATAAACAGTAGGTCCGCAGCCATAAAAGCCGACTTTTTGCTCTCGCAGAGGTTTAAATTGTTGTTTTTCACGTCCGAATGTGTTGTAAAACGCAAATGCCATATTAATAGGGTAGGGAAAAACTCGATAAAAATCAAGTTACAAAAAATTATCTTACAGAAACAATTACTTCATCGCCATGAGCGCCTATTACTTCTTGAGAGCTTGGATGAATCATTAAATCCATTGCTTCCAGCGGAATTGCGCCAAGAAGGTTTATTTCGGCATTAGGAATAACCATAGCCTCGCAAAGAACACCGCGATTTTTCCATATAATTTCCAAAGGACCTACAACGTCATAAACGGCTTTAGAACCATCGGCAAGGGTACCTGTTTTGGTTCTTGTACGTTCAAGTCCAAGTTTTGCACGCGTTTCTTCGTTTATTACCATTGTCCATGCGCCTGTATCAACTAAAGCGTTAACTGTAAGCTGCCTTATTTTATTGTTGGGAATAAGATTTTCTTCAGCTTTCATCATATCATTTCTGTTTTTTAATGTAATTTCTGTGTGTACCAATCCCATATTATCCTCCGTAAATGTTCCTGTATATAATATACATCTTTTTTGTGTTATCGGAAAGGTTTTTTCAGGATAATATTTGATAAAAATTGCATAGGTTGCGGTACAACAAGAGCGGTGTGGTCGGTATTACATTTTAGATTTCAAGATGCATTTGAATATAATAAATTAATTGTGATTACTTTTCCATTATTAGCAGGCTGTACCATTTCCTGGGTGACAAAAAAAAGCGCACGAAGGTAAACCCTGTGCGCTTTGTAACATCTAAAACTTGATATTAGATATTGGAAGTAAGCTGTTTGTACAAGCTGGCTTGAATACCAATTTCTACAAACATTAAGAAGATGGTAAGAGCGATTGATAAAATAATGCCAACTATTGGAATAAGCGCGAATATAAAAGATAAAATACCGGCAGCAAGACCTAAAATTACCATTATTCCTACAATTCTCCATTTGTTTCCGTAAGTCGCGTTGTTGCTGAGTGTGAGCGCTTCGGCAGGATTTTTTCCTTTGTCAATGGTAAGCAGTGGCGCGAACATCCAAGCGATGGCTATAACAATACCTGGAATGATAGCGAAAACCATACCAATTCCAACGCCAAGACCTAAAAGACCGCATACAAGGAAGAATTCTCCCATGTATTTTCGGTATTTTGAATCAAAAATTTCTACCATGTCGATTGATTCACCTTTGCTGGCTTTTGCGACAATCCCAACAAACATGCCGATTGTTGTACCTACATTGATGTATGGAATCCAACAAGTCAAAATCCATAGAATAAGGTTTACAAAGATTGGACCAATGTTTTTGATTCCAATTCCGACACCATCTTTTATGGTGCCAATAATTTCAAGTTTTTTTACTTCAGACATTTTTTGTCCTCCTAAACAGAGATTTTACTATAAAGTTTCAAATATTGCAATTACTTTACCCAATATAATTGGGTCAGTATAGATGTTTTTTCCTTACCCCAGGTAGTCCGAAAGCCTGCGGTAGCAGGAATTTACAATGCGTTTTTGTTCATTGTTTTCTTTTTGAACCGATGGTTCGATTTCGTCAATTAATGTTTCAAGGCTGGAAATGCTTTCGTTAAGGCTTGTGTGAAAGCCGCGCGAAGATCGAAGCCAATAATTTCCTGTGCCATCTGTAAAAAGACCTAGAAATCCTAAATCTTTGCTGTTTTTTTTCCATATAACAGGTTTCGCGAGATTATCAAGATGAATTAATAACGCGGACAAGTTTGTTTGTGAATTAAAATTATCTTTTTGAGACCATTTACGGGAAAAAACGCCGTCGATATCCAAAGTTGGCGCTAAAGATAAAATTAAATTAAGTTTTTCTCCCGCGAGAAGGTTAAATTGATTCTTTACAATTATTTTTCCTTTTATTCCTTTGTAAAAAGTGTCAGTTGATAATTTTTCGCGGATGGATTTTAGTTTTTCCCACGGAAGAATAACTGTTTTTTTTCCTTTTACAGAAATAATTTCGAAAACTTCGCCCGAAATTTTTATATTGTTAGTAAAATCTCTTTCTTTTTTATTATTCTTCTCTTTTCTCTCTCTAAAAATCTCTTTCTTCTCTGTGTTCTCCGTGACTCCGTGCCCCCGTGTGATAAAATTTGAGTTTTCTCCCAATCCAATTCGATGTAAAACTGTTTTTGACAGTGGAGAAACCGACATCGCGTACATTCTTGATGTGCGAACTACTTCTCCCGCGACAATAAATTGTGGATCAGCGCGAAACATCACAGATCCAGGATGAATTATTATTTTTTCGGCGGTTAAACTGCGATAAGAAGTATTTTTTCCTCTTGCCGCGCGTGTTCCTTCTCTTACGCAGACAAATTGTATCATTCCTCGTCCAATACAGCATAAATAATCGTTAATTTCGTTTTCGGTTAATAATTGAGAGCGATAATGCACAGGAATTTTCATTGATGCGAGAATTTCTTCCAATTGCGCTGTTACATTTACAATTTCCGCCATCGCGCGCTCGTCAAGATAATTTTTTTCGCAAAATTTTAATTTATTTGTTGAATCATTGTATGATTTAAAAAGTTTTAAATACGAAACAAAGTCGCCATTGTCATCGCGAAAGCGATGATGAGCCTGTCTCGCGTCAGTTTCTTCACCCGGCGGCAGAATATATGGACTTTGTGTCGATAAAAACGCCGCGGCGATGATAGTTTCGCGTATCACATCGGGATATCGCAGTATCGCTTCGACAATTATTCGCGATTGACGAGGCGCGAGAGGAAATTCCGTCATCATTTTGCCTGTATTTGATAAACTTCGATCGTTTTCCAGCGCGTCAAGCAGTTTTAATGTTTCAATTCCGCCGATCAATCCTTCTTTTTCCGGCGCCGCGATAAAATCAAAATCTTCAAAATCAGTTATGCCAAGATCAGCCATTCGCAAAATTACTTCCGATAAATCTGTGCGAAAAATTTCTTCTGTGGTGTAAAGTGATCGATTTTCAAAATCTTTTCGCGAATAAAGCCTGTAACAAGTTCCTTCGCGTGTTCTTCCCGCTCTTCCTTTGCGTTGATTCGCTGAAGCGATCGAAATTGATGATTCGATCAAGCTTGATGTGTAAGTTCTTGGGTTGTACCAGTTTAATTTCGCTAAACCGCAGTCGATTACAGCGGTAATTCCGTCGATTGTTACAGAAGTTTCCGCGATATTTGTTGATATAACGACTTTTGTTTTACCTTTTGGCGCGTTTTCAAAAACTTTTTCCTGTTCTTCCTTTCCTAATCTGCCATACAGCGGAATTATGTGTAAATTTTTTCCGACAGAACAAAATGTAAGACGATTCATGCAGTCTTTGATCATTTTTTCGCCCGAAAGAAATACTAAAATATCTCCCTCTCGCTTTTCATTGATAAAACGCGTTGAAATAGCCTCTATTTTCATTAAAATAGCCTCAGAAGCGTCATTATTTGATGAAACTAAAGGCGCGTCATAAACTAATGTAACAGGAAAACGCTGCGCTTCTATCTTTACAATCGGGCAATTATTAAAATATTCAGAAAAAACTTCCGCGTTTATTGTCGCGGAAGATATAATTACTTTAAAATCATCGCGGCTTTCCAATATTCTTTTTAATAATCCAAGTATAAAATCAATATTTAAACTGCGTTCATGCGCTTCATCAACGACTATTACGCTGTATTTTGACAACCACGGATCCAATTTCATCTCCTGAAGCAGAATTCCGTCCGTCATTATTTTAATTTTTGTTTCATGATTGGTTTGATCCGCGAATCTCATCTTGTATCCGATGAGTCCTGGTATTGATGTTCCGCGTTGACGCGCGATAAATTCACTTACAGACACCGCCGCGATGCGTCTTGGCTGCGTGATTCCAATTATTCCGCTTGTCGCGTATCCCGCTTCAAATAAAATGACCGGAAGCTGTGTAGTTTTTCCGGAACCTGTCGGACTTTCAACAACAAGCGCTTGATTTTTTTCCAGCGCGGATAAAATTTTTTCTTGATTTTTGTAGACAGGAAGATCAAAATAGTTCATAATATTTATAATAATGACTTGATCAAAAAAATAAAAGATGGTATAGTTTCATTATGGAGGATGTTAATGGCTAAACAAAAAAATGTTTACTTCTTCGGAAACGGCAAAGCTGAAGGAGATGCGAAGATGAGATTGGTATTGGGCGGCAAAGGAGCCAACCTTGCTGAGATGACTAATCTTGGAATTCCGGTTCCACCGGGCTTTACAATTTCTACAGATGTATGCGCTGCCTATTATGAAAATAAAAACAAGTATCCTGCGGGACTTAAAGAAGAAGTTGAAGCGAGTTTAAAAAAACTTGAAACAACAATGAAAAAGAAACTTGGAGATCCAAACGATCCACTTTTAGTTTCTGTTCGTTCAGGCGCCGCCGCGTCATTACCTGGTATGATGGATACAATCCTTAACCTGGGTATGAGCGATAAAGCGGTTGTTGGTCTTTCCAACAAAACAAAAAATCCAAGATTTGCATGGGACGCTTACAGACGTTTCATTCAAATGTATGGTGATGTTGTAATGGGTGTTGACCATGATCATTTTGAAGAAGCCCTTACAAACGCGAAGAAAAATAAAAAAATTGAATTAGATACCGACCTTACAGCTGCAGATTTAGAAAAACTTGTTGATGAATATAAAAAAATCGTAAAAAAACATTCAGGTAAAGACTTTCCGCAGAATCCAATGGATCAATTGTGGGGATCTATCAACGCGGTTTTCGGTTCATGGATGAATGAAAGAGCGGTTAAATACCGTCAGATCGAAAATATTAAAGGTCTTAAAGGTACAGCTGTTAACGTTCAATCAATGGTATATGGAAATTTCGGCGACGATTCGGGAACCGGCGTATGTTTTAGCCGCGATCCATCAACAGGTGTAAATGAATTCTACGGCGAATATTTGATGAACGCGCAAGGTGAAGACGTTGTCGCTGGTATCAGAACACCGGAAAGAATTTCTACACTCGAAAAAAAGAATCCCGCTATTTATAAACAGTTAATTGGAATAAAAAACAGACTTGAAAAACATTTTAAAGACATGCAAGACATGGAATTCACTGTTCAACAGGGAATTCTTTACATTTTGCAAACCAGAAATGGCAAACGCGCGGGAACAGCCGCGGTAAAATGCGCCATTGATATGGTAAACGAAGGTTTAATCGATAAAAACGCGGCGATTATGCGTGTAACACCAGGTCACCTTGATCAATTGTTGCACCCAATGATCGATGTTAAAGCTCAAAAAGAAGCGAAAGTTCTTACAAAAGGATTAAACGCGTCTCCGGGCGCCGCGTCAGGCAGAATTGTTTACACAGCGAAAGAAGCTGAAAACTGGCATGCCAGAGGCGAAAAAGTAATGATGGTGCGCAAGGAAACCAGCCCCGAAGATATCGGCGGAATGGTTGTAGCGCAGGGTATTCTTACATCAACAGGCGGTATGACATCTCACGCCGCTGTTGTCGCCCGCGGAATGGGAACCCCATGTATCGTTGGCGCGAAGAATGTTCTATTAATAGGTGATGGTACAGTAGATATCGGCGGAAAAACCTTTAAAGAAGGCGACTGGATTACAATCGACGGCTCTTCCGGCGAAGTATACGAAGGAAAAATGCCACTTGTAGCTCCCGCGATTTCCAAAGAAATGGAAACCTTCCTTAAATGGTGCGATGAAGTCAGAAAAGGCGCGGTTCGCGGAAGAATTAAAGGTTTTGATGTCAGAACTAACGCTGACCAGCCTGAAGACGCGAAACGAGCGTTCGACTTTGGCGCTCAGGGTATCGGTCTTTGCCGAACTGAACATATGTTCTTCGAAAAAGAAAAACTTGTTCACTTCCGCGCGATGATTCTTTCCGAAACAGAAGCAGACAGAAAAGCCCAATTAAAGAAGATTCTTCCATTACAACAGAAAGATTTCTTTGGTATTTTCAAAGCGATGGATGGCCGCCCTGTAACAATCAGGCTTTTAGACCCGCCGTTGCATGAATTTGTTCCTCATTCACAAGAAGAAGTCGCGGAACTCGCGTCTCACATTGGTATGGATGTAAATAAATTAAATACAAAAATCGGCACTCTTGTAGAAAGCAACCCAATGTTAGGTCATCGCGGCTGCCGTTTGGCAATAACATACCCCGAAATTTACGACATGCAGGTTGAAGCGATCGCTTTAGCCGCCGCGGAATGCGCGAAACAAAAAATTCCCGTACACCCCGAAATTATGATTCCGCTTATCGTAACACCAAGAGAACTTAAATTCCTGCGCCCCAACGCGGAAAAAGTACTTGAAAGAGTATTTAAAGCGGCGGGCGTAACCGTACCTGTAACAATTGGTACAATGATAGAAGTTCCAAGAGCCGCTATCCGCGCCGGCACAGTTGCCGATTACGCGGATTTCTTCAGCTTTGGAACAAACGACCTTACACAAATGACATTCGGCTTCAGCCGCGACGACGTCGCCTCCTTCCTGCCCATTTATTTGGAAAAAGGAATACTTGACGACGAACCGTTCCAGACAATCGACCAACAGGGAGTCGGCGGTCTTATAGAACACGCGATTGGAGAAGGACGAATGAAAAAACCGGATCTCAAAATAGGGATCTG
>WQXE01000048.1 GCA_009784995.1 Treponema sp.
AATGTTAAATTTGCCGCTTGGTGAGCCTATTGCCCAAACGCTTAGGCTGTTGTCGTCAAGCTGTTTCTTAAGTTCCTTTGCTTCATCGACAGTCACATCCTTGATATTCTTGCCATTAACACCTCTAATTTCGAGACCATCAAGTTCATTTTCTTTCATAGCAGCAATCTGGCCGCTAAAATCATTATCCGCCTCATCAGCAAACGCGAAAACTTTGTAATTTTTCATTCAATTCTGAACAGCAAGCCGCTCAACTGGATATAATCCGCGAATTAATGCCCTACGGTAAAGTACTGGTTGTGGACGATGTTGATACAAATCTTTATGTCGCGGAGGGTCTTTTAAAACCTTATATGCTGGATATTGATACAGCGAACAGCGGTATTATCGCGATTGATTTTATAAAAAGCGGAAAAACCTATGATCTAATTTTTATGGATCATATGATGCCAAAAATGGATGGAATAGAAACAACAATGATACTGCGCGAATTAGGATACGAAGGTTCAATTGTAGCGTTGACAGCTAACGCTCTTACAGGTAATGAAAAGATGTTTGAGCAAAATGGATTTGACGGATTTATACCAAAACCAATAGATATGGTGTTTTTAAATACCATATTAAATAAATTTGTTCGCGATAAACATCCGCAGGAAGCGGTTAAATATAAACCGCGAATTTAATTATTGTTATAACCAATTTCGGCTAACGCTTTTTCCGCTTCGGAGATTTCATCAAAAGACATTACATGATCCGCGTAAATAATTGAGTTTTCGTGTCCTTTACCCAAAAGGATAACAAGGTCTCCTTTTTGAACAAGACTTAAAGCTTTGCGGATCGCCAAAGGTCTGTCCGGTATTAAAAAAAGGTTTTCTTCGCGGTTAAAAATATGGCGGCTTTTTTCCGCTTCCACGCCTTTTGAAATTTCTTCAAGGATATCCATAGGTATTTCTTTTCTGGGGTCCTAGTCTGTTAAAACAATTATGTCTGAATAAACCGCGGCAATTTGCCCCTGTTCGCTTCGTTTTTGTGTGTCTCGCTCTCCCGCGGATCCAAAAAGACTTATTATTTTGCCGCCTGTTTTATCAAGCCTTTCCCGAAGCGGCGGGAAAATCGCCTGAAAAGATGAAGGCGTGTGCGCGTAATCGATTACAACTTCAAAAGGCTGTCCTTTATCGATAGTAGTCATTCTGCCCTTTACAGGTTTTAAATCCTTTACCAATGGAACAATATCTTTTATTGGATGTTTTAATAAATTGGAAACTGTTAAAATAGCGGCAAGTACGTTAGCTGAATTAAACGCTCCGGGAAGCCTGTCTCTAAAATTAATCCGCTCCTTTAACGCATGTGTGTAAACAATGTACCAGTTTCCCCATGTAGTGCTTTCAATCGCTTCAAGGATGATGTCTCCATCTTTTCCTGCCGGGCTGTATGTAAAACATTTTTTCTTTGTCGCTTTAATAAAATACTTCGCGCTTTTATCATCAGCGTTTACTATACCAAAAGGAATTTGTTTTTTATTTTTGGATTTTTCGATTTTAAAATTCTCGATTCTATATTTATCTAGCGCTCTAAAAAGATTTGCTTTATCGTACCGGTATTGTTCCCATGTACCGTGAAATTCCAGATGTTCGTGGGTTAAATTGGTTAGAACACCGCAGCAAAAATTTACGTCTCCCAAACGGTTTGTTCTTGGCGAAAGCCCGTGAGAACTGGATTCCAAAACAACATATTCACAATCGTTATCCGCCATTTCTCTAAGCAGCCGCTGTACTACAGGCGCTTCCGGAGTAGTTTGATGTTCGATATTTAACTGGATTTCATCGCCGAAACAGTGCTGAACAGTGGAAATAAAACCTGCTTTTTTATTTAAAAGTTTTAATAATTGCCAAATAAGATAAACGGTCGTGCTTTTTCCTTCTGTTCCTGTTACGCCAATTACTAATAATCGCTTCGATGGAAAATCGTAAAAGGCGGCAGAGATCGGAGACATCGCGAAACGGGCGTTTTTAACTTTTAAATAGATAACATTATCTTTTTTATCGTTTTTATTTATTTCTTTTTCATGAACAATAACAGACGCGCCTTTATTAATCGCGTCATTAATGTATAAACTTCCGTCTGTATGTAAACCAGGCAGAGCGAAAAAAAGACTTCGCGGTTTTACATTACGAGAATCATATTCCAATGAGGAAATTAAAGGATCAACACCGTTTTTAAAAAATGAATATGGTTCCGCGAGTCCCGCTTTTTTTGCCGTTTTTTTTGTAAAAAATTGTGAAAGATTTCGTTCCATAAAAATTTTAATCCTCTGAAAATACTACCGCTGTAAAAGTATAAAGTTGATTCTTGGGATTTTTATAGGATTCAGGCGGTAATCCCGCTTTTACGCAAATATAATCAAGGTATTCATTTTGATTCCAGCCTTGTTCGACAGGAACTTGCGGCAGTAATACTCCGGAACGTCCTTGCCCGGTCAATAATAAACCGTGAACGCCGACTTTTACTTCTTTGTAATCAAGGCATGGCGACATTGGGGATAAAGCGGAAATTTCGATATGAAGTTTTGGCAACTCTTCAATTTTTAGCGGTGGAAAACGAGGGTCGCCGAAAGCCGCTTCCCTTGCCATCAAACGCACTGTTTCTATAAGAGACAGGTTAGCGGTCATTCTGCCGATGCAGCCTCGAAGTTTTCGCCCGTTAGCGCTGTTAATATGTAATGAAATAAAAGCGCCGCATGGGGTATTAAGGTTTGAATCGTTATCATATTTTACTGCCGCGAAATTTGGTTTTCGTCTTTCAAGTTCCGCGATTATAACTTCACGCGCTTGAGTTAACAGTATTTTTTGTTCTTCGGTTGTAATGGTAAATTTCATATGTTTACTATATTATATTATAGGAACTTTAAATGAAACAAGGAAGAACTTCCAAAATTGTTAAAATTGGCGGCTTCTCTGGCATACCTGCGGTTTTTGTAGGCGGGGATAATCCGGTTGTTATTCAAACCATGTGGAAAGACCGTTTTTCTGACCATCAATCTAATGATGAAATAAAAAGTATTGTTCAAAAAATAAACGAACTCGCGGCGTTAGGCTGCCGTGTTTTACGATTTGCCGTTCCTGATATAAAATCAGCGGAAATACTTGGAAACCTGACTCAAATGGTTAAAATGCCGCTTGTCGCTGATATTCATTTTGATTATAAAATAGCGCTTCGATGTATGGATTTTCCCATCGCTAAAATTCGAATAAATCCCGGAAATATTGGCAGTAAAGAAAAAATTAAAGCTGTTCTTGAAAAAGCTGGAGATAAAGACATTCCCATCCGAATTGGAATAAACGCCGGAAGTCTGCCCAAAGACCTCTGTAAAGAAGTACAGGAGGGTTTAAAGCCATCTCAGGCTTTGGTTTAAGCCGCTCAAAGAGAGTTGGCGCTTTTTGATGAATTTGGATTTACCAATATTCTGGTATCAATGAAAGCCAGTGGAATTGCCGATAATATAGAAGCTAATAGGGTTCTTTCCAGGTTGACCGACGCGCCCTTGCATATCGGTGTTACTGAAGCGGGACCTTTAACGGCAGGAGTCGCGAGGAATACCGCGGCTCTTTTAACCCTTCTGGGTGAAGGCATTGGCGATACAATCAGGGTATCCCTTTCGGATACAATGGAAAATGAGATTATCGCCGCAAGGGAGATAGTCGCCACGGCAGGTGAATTATCACAAGGAAATGAAAGGTTAAAAAACACGGGTGTGAAAATAGTTTCCTGTCCCCGCTGCGGCAGGTACGGTTTTGACACACTCAGGTTTTCAGACCGTTGGATGAGTCAGTTATATTCGATTGATAAGGATATAACAATCGCCATTATGGGTTGCGAAGTAAACGGACCCATTGAGGCAAAACACGCGCATCTTGGAATTACAGGAGTGGGAGATAAAGTGTTAATTTTTAAACACGGCAAAGTGATAAAAACAATAACAGCCGACCAAGCTGATAAAGTATTCAAAGAGGAACTGGAAAAGTTATGATAAATAAAACTAAGAATTTAACCAAGAACCAACTCAAACCAACGCGAATGGTAAATCAATTTCGAAGTACAGGTTCGTGTGGTTCGTGGTTAATAATCTTTTTATTTTTTTTGTCGACTAATCTTTTCGCGCAGGGAGCGAATCCTCCCTGGTGGCTTTCGCTCGAATATGGCAAACAAAGATTTAGATCACAAGACTATGGTGTCGCTTTAATGTTATTCGAAGATGCCAGACGAAACAGACGCGCCATGTATGAACAGATGGAACGTGATTTAATCAGCCTGCTTTCGGTTAACGAAGTACGCAGGTTAGGTGATTATCTGGATAGAGTAGAGCGCTTTTCTAATGAACGTCATTATACAGCCGCTTCCGCCGCTTTGGAAGAATTGTATTATCGCGTGCCAAAAGCAAGTTTAAACAATTCCGCAAATGCCGCGCTTACCGCCATCGGAAAATTAAAAGATTACCCTGAAGCTGAATATTGGATTGGAGAAGTGTATCGCGTAGAAGGTGAATTATCACTCGCGTTGTCTCAATACCGCAGAGCGTATACCATGCGATCAAATTTGGAAAATCCTGATTTTAGCACAACATTGCAATATAATATCGCGAGTGTTTTAAGAACAAGACAAGAATACGATGAAATGATAAGTATTTTAGATTTAATAATCGCGGAAAATGATACATTATGGACAGACGCGAGAGCAGCCGAAAATACACAAACAGGCTCAAGGGGAGAAACTTTGCGTCCGTCACATCAACAAGCATCCGCGTCATTTGCCAGAACCGCGATGACATCAACATTGACCAATCATGGTATTAACCGCTTTTTGGAAATGTACCGTTATAATAACAGCGCTGTAGAACAAGCTCACAGACTTTTAGGGTTTCACCTGGTTGTTTCAGGCCGTCCTACTGCCGAAGCACATCTAATGTTCGCGTTTCTTATACAAAATACGATTATAATCGAAGAAGTAAGAAGGCGGCAGTTTGATTTTACATTTACAAACTTGCAGGATCTGGCGCGGGAAATAAACAGAAACCAGCTTTTATTATCGTATATAGAAGAAGTAGAATATTATAAAACAATTTATTATTTTGGAGCAAGCCTTTTTAGAAACGGTAAAAACGCGGTTTCCCGTTCTGTTTGGGAATTTTTAGCGTCTCAGCCTCAAGCGGGAGAATGGCATGATCGCGCGGTAAGTCAGCTTCGCAACCCCCGCTTTGAAACAATTGTAACAATGCCTTAAAAATGTCTTAAATAAAGTGTTATAATTTAATCATGTTAATTGTCTCCGGTTTACCTGTTGAGGTCAACAAAAGAAATGTAAAAACCATGCGTCTTTGCATTAAACCTGACGGTAAAATTTCTGTAACAGCGCCGCTTTCCATGGCTAATTACGAAATCGAAAGTTTTGTTCATTCAAAAACTGATTGGATTAAACAAAATTTAGAAAAATTTAAAAAATTCCAAAACAAATCTAAACGTGAATATGTTTCCGGAGAAAGTTTTTTTGTTTGGGGTGAGGAATATAATCTTCAGATAAAAAGCGGCGGTAAAAATTCGATTGTACTTTCCGGCGATAAAGCCGTGTTTACCGTTAAAAAAGGAATAACAAACGAAAAGCGCGAAAAATTTATTCGTGACTGGTTAAAAAAATTATTAAACGCCGAAATAGAAAAAGCGCTGCCGCGGTGGGAAAAGAAAACCAGTTTAAAAGCCGCAAGCTGGCAGACAAAGTATATGAAAACCAAGTGGGGTTCCTGTAAACCAAGATTAAAAAATATTTGTTTGAATGTAAGGCTCGCTAAGTATAATCGTCAGTGTCTTGATTACATCATCCTGCACGAACTAATGCACTTCATCGAAAAAGGACATAACGCGCGTTTCAAATCACTATTGGACAAATACATGCCTGATTGGAGAGATATAAAAAAAGCATTGAACAAACAGGAAATGGAGTGATTTTTTTTAATAACAGGCTTTCCAATTTCTAGAAATATGTTGTATATTTAAACTAGGAGGTTCAATATGTTGGATACTGAATGGGAATTTTACGAAAATAACCGTGATGAACTTGTAGAAAAGTACTGCGGAAGATTTATCGTTATTTCGGGAAACAAAGTGATTTCTGTTTATGATGATGAAAATACAGCGTATTTTGAAACAATAAAGACTATACCTCTTGGCTCTTTTATGATTCACCATGTAATGGAGGAAGAGGAAGTTTTTCAACTTTCTCCATTTGTCGGTGCATAAACTTCAACATTATGCTTTTAAAAGCGAATATCCCAGCCTTTCTTTAAGGCTCATGACAGAAATAGAAGTATACGATTTGTCCCAATCTCCCAAAAAAACTAATGTTTCTGCATTATGGGATACTGGGGCAATGTTATCGGCTATGACACCAGAGGTTGCCAATAAATTAAACTTGGTTCCTTTTAACCGGGTAAAAATAAATGGTATTAACAATTTTACTATTGCTGATTTGGTTAAAGTTTCTTTAATGCTTCCAAATCAAGTTGTATTAAATAATTATAACGTGGCTGTTTGTAATCTGGTAAAAAATGTAGACTTTCTAATTGGAATGGACATTATACAACTTGGTGATTTTTCAATTAGTAATGGATCTGGAAAAACATTGTTTACTTTTGTCATGCCTCCTTTTGAAGAAAAAGCAGATCTATACGAAAAGGCAATTGTTGTAAATAAAACTACAGGAAGTTAAAAGCCGAACTTAACAAACAGGAAATGGAGTGATTAGACTCCTCCAATTTGTTCGTTTCCGCAGTGGATTTTCATTAAGGAGATTAAGATGGAAAAATATGGAAAACAGAGAAAAATTGAAGATGATAAAACAGATCCAACAGGTTTTTTAAATAAGGCTAGAGAACATCAATCAAAATTTAGACTAGAAAATTTGAATTTATTGGATTATGATGAATATGGAAATTATTTAACAGAAAATGATGCAAAAAAAGGATTAAATTTTTATAATAATTTTGGAATATTTACGGTAGTAAAGGAATATATTAAATTTAATAAAAATATTTATCAAAATATGTTACGCAGTGAGCATATACCTTTTAATTTATTTATTCCACTTGATAATAATAAAATATACTTAAAAAATGTGTTTAATGAAATATTTAATGGAGAAATAAAATTAATAGATTTATTAAAAATTGAATATGCTCCTCAACCTAAAGAAAAGTATTTAAATGATAAAACTTCATTTGATGTTTATATAGAGTATACAAGAGATGATGATAAGAAAGGTATTATTGGAATTGAAATAAAATATACTGAACGTGGGTATAAAATTGGAAAGAAAGAGTGTATTGAAATAAACAATTATGAGTCAATATATTATGAAATAACAAATAAATCAAACGTATATAAAGATGAAATAATAATAAAACTACAAGATGATGATTATCGGCAAATTTGGCGGAATCATCTGTTGGGAGAAAGTATCTTAATAAAGAATACAGATAAATTTAAATACTTTACGTCTATTACATTTTATCCTCAAAAAAATGAACATTTTAATATAGTAAGTAAACAATATAAAAATTTTTTAAAAGAAGAACATAAGGATAAATGTTTATTTATTACTTATGAAAAACTAATGGAATTACTTTCAAAGCATTGTCCTGATGATAATTATAAAAAATGGATTGAATACCTCAACACAAGATATATTTTTTAAGTATTACATTTATGCATTAATATTTAAAGCAAGCTTCTGAAAAAGATTTTAAACCACACAATTGTTCAGTAAAATATCCATTTATATTCTCCTATTATATCATATTATTCTACAAAATAATAATGAACTTCATATTTTTTTCACTTCAACTCTGCGTTCTTTGCGCCCTTAGCGTCTTAGCGAGAACTCTTTTTTCTAAAACTTGTGGAATGAATACCCAATTAAGTTAAATTATCGGGCAACCCGGATTTGAACCGGGGACCCCAAGTCCCCCAGACTTGTACGCTAAACCAACTGCGCTATTGCCCGTAAATGGAAAATTACCATAAACACGTTATAATGTCAACGATGCTTTCTACCCTACATTTTTAACACTGATTTGTCGTAATCATCGGGAGGAATAAAACCCAATAGCTGCATGCAAGTAGAAGCGATCGAACTAATTCCCAAACCTTCGTTTAAACAATTTTCTTTTGGTTCGTTTGTATACTCACCTTTGTATTCCGGATCATAAATAATACATGGAACAGGATTTAAGCTGTGGCTTGTTTTCGCTTTTGGTGTGCCGTCTTCTTTTAAAGAAACAGCGCCGGTTTTTTTGTCGTGTTCAAACATGTCATCACTGTTGCCGTGGTCTGCTGTTATCACCATTAAAGCGCCGGCGTCGCTGACGGCTTTTTTTAATCTTCCAAGCTGAACATCCATGCCTTCCATCGATTCAATTACAGCTTTGTATACGCCTGTGTGTCCGACCATATCGCCGTTAGGAAAGTTAAGTCTTATAAAATCGTATTTACCTGATGGAATAGCTTCGATTACTTTATCAGTAATTTCCGCGCACTTCATTAAAGGTTTTTGTTCAAACGGAATTACATCACTTTTTATTTCGATGTAGTCTTCAAGTTTATCATCGAACTTGCCTGTGCGGTTGCCGTTAAAAAAGTAAGTGACATGCCCGTACTTTTGAGTTTCAGAAATTGCCAAAGTGCGCACGCCGCTTGCCGCGAGGTATTCACCCATTGTTTTGTCAATCGAAGGAGGACTTACAAGGTATCGGCTTGGTACATGCAAATCGCCGTCATATTCCATCATGCCAGCGTAACAAACTTTAGGACGGCGCGCACGATCGAACTTGTCAAAATTGTCGTCTTCAAATGCGGCGGTTATTTCCAGCGCGCGATCGCCTCTGAAATTAAAGTACACAACAGAATCGCCGTCTTCGATTGTACCGATTGGTTTTCCGCCTTCGGCTACAACAAATTCTTTCAAATCCTGATCGATAATACCCGGTATTTCCTTTCGGTATGTTTCAACCGCTTCACGAGCCGAAGCGAATTGCCTTGCCGTTCCCAAAACATGAGTCTGCCAGCCACGGTCTACCATCGACCAATCCGCTCCGTAGCGATCCATCGTGATCCACATACGCCCGCCACCCGAGCCGATTTTCGCGTCAAAGTTTTCGTTATTTAAATCTTTTAAAAATGATTCGAAAGGATCGAGGTATTCAAGAGCGCTGGTTTCTCCGACATCACGCCCGTCAAAAAGCACATGAATTCTGACACGTTTTACATTTTCCTTTTTTGCCTGTACGATCATCGCTTTTAAATGATCAAGGTGGCTGTGAACATTGCCGTCCGAAAAAAGCCCTATAAAATGCAAAGTAGGGGAGCCTACCCCTTCATTTCTCACATTGTTAGTAATTTCCTTCCATGCCGAACCCTCAAACATCGCGCCAGTGTCGATAGATCTGGAGACTAAAGCCGCGCCCTGATTAAAGACCCGTCCGCAGCCCATAGCGTTGTGCCCGACCTCGCTATTACCCATATCTTCATCAGATGGAAGCCCAACGGCGGTTCCATGCGCCTTTAATCTTGTATTCGGGTTATTTTTCGCTAATTCTGTGAGATTTTGCATATTTGAATTGACGACAGCGTCACCTTCTTTGAATTTTCCATAACCGACGCCGTCCATTATGACGAGAACTACAGGACCTTTCCTGCCTTTCCATGCCGGGTTTTTCTTTAGAGCTTGCATATTTTCTCCTTGGTATAATATTACATTAGTATAGGTATTCTACCATGTAAAAAAAAATTCTAGAAGAGCATGAAAATTCAATATGCGTACTATTGATATAAAATGAATAATATTCTATCATTAATTGAATGATATTTTAAAATATTAAGTTAATTTTCAAATATCATATGTATTTATATTGATTAAAATTTTTGCAAGTAATTATTGCGGAATGTAATTTGGGGGGTAAAAAAAATGAATAAGGAAATTAAAAGGCCAAAAAGTAACTCTGTTAAAACAACAAACAGCTTGCTTTTTAAATTATCAGCTATTTACGCTTTATTATTGTTGGTTGCGATTTTGGTAATGTCTGTAATTAGCGTTAACTCGGTAGAAAACTCAAGCCATGACGCCGCTATTATTATGGCAAATTATAAATTAAACGGCGATATTGAATCCTTTCAATATATGATGGAGAGTACTTATGGGCAAATTACTTTATCTAATGGTGATTTTGTAAGTGAACATGGTAATTCTTTAAAATATGATTACACTACCATTGATCGGATAGCCCGTAACGTAGGTGTAGAATCGACGCTTTTTGTGCGGGAAGGTCAGGATTTCCGCCGAATAACAACAAGTCTTATTGACAGTTCCGGAAACAGGTTAGTGGATACACTTCTTGGAACAGGCAGCGCCGCGTACAGAAATGTTATATCAGGAGAAGATTACATAGGTGAAGTAACTATTCTTGGTGAAGTATATTATGCCAAGTACAGACCCTTACTAGCTCCCAATTCCCGTGATGTTACAGGTATATTATTTATTGGTATAAAAATGGCATCTATAGACGAATATATTACAACATTTAGAACCAGTAAAATTATTACGCTTGTTATCCAAGCTTTTATAATCCTTTTAGCTGGAATAATAATTAATGTGATAACTTGCAAGAATATGCTTCTTAAACCTGTTCAAGCTGTAGTGGATATGTTAAAGTTTTTGGAAGAAGGCGACCTTACGCATCAGGTAGTTGTAAAAACAAAAGATGAAATCGGAGTAATGAAACATTCCATTAATCATACTTTAGGCAGAATTAAAGATATGATTAAAAGTATTAAAAAAGAAGCCAGGATTCTTCACCAGATAGGTACTGATCTTTCCAGCGATATGAATGAATCTGCCGCCGCGGTAAATGAAATCAGCGCCAACGTTCAAAGTATTAAAACACGTATCTTAAGCCAGAGCGCGAGCGTAAGCGAAACTCACGCGACAATGGATCAAGTTGTTACAAATATTAATAAACTTAACGGTCATGTCGAAAACCAAAGCAAAAACGTATCGCAGGCATCAAGCGCTATTGAACAAATGGTCGCTAACACAAGATCTGTTACAGAATCGCTTGTTAAAAACGCGTCTAACGTAAAAGCATTAAGGGAAGCTTCAGAAGTTGGAAGGGCGGGGCTTCAGGATGTTGCGCAGGACATACAGGAAATTGCCCGTGAATCTGAAGGACTTATGGAAATTAACTCTGTTATGCAAAACATCGCTAGCCAGACAAACCTGCTTTCGATGAACGCCGCGATAGAAGCCGCTCACGCCGGTGATGTAGGTAAAGGTTTCGCGGTTGTCGCCGATGAAATTAGAAAACTCGCCGAAAGTTCCAATGAACAATCCAAAACAATCGGGACAGTACTTAAAGTAATAAAAGATTGTATCGATAAAATTACAAAATCTACAGATGATGTTCTTAACAAATTCGAAGCCATAGACACCGGTGTTAATATTGTTGTACAGCAGGAAGAAAACATCAGAAACGCGATGGAAGAACAAGAAATCGGAAGTAAGCAGATATTGCAGGGTATTGCCAATGTTAACGAAATAACCCAGCAAGTAAGCAGTGGTTCACAGGAAATGCTTGAAGGTTCAAAAGAAGTTATCAGGGAAAGTGAAGGGCTTGAAAAACAAACTCAGGAAATTTCTTCCGGTATTCACGAAATGGCAAGCGGCGCGGAACAGATTAACATCGCGATAAATCATATTAACGAGTTAAGCGTTAAAAACCGTGATAATATCGCTCTTCTATTAAATGAAGTAACACGTTTCGTAGTTGATGAAGAATAAGACCGCAAAAGTATTCTATAAATAAATTTCCACAGGCGTAATTATTTCGCTTGTGGAAAAAATATCTCTTAGTGATTCTGCTCTTTTTTCCAGGTATTCTGCGGGAAGCTCTGTTGCTAATGGGTCTTCCGGTGCGTTGCGGGCTTTGCCGTAAATCTGTACTTTGCGGACATTACTTTTACCATTTAACATATTTTTAGCTAACTGACAGACAAGTTCCTCCCACATTTTAGCTTCTGTTTCAGATGGCGGCTGTCCGTTAATAGCGCAGAGCATCGTCTGAATTGTAAAAGAAGTACTTGCGGCAAATTCTTTTTTTACATTTGTAAGTTCATCAAAAGAAATGTTTGATCTGTTTATTTTTTCGTACCATTCGGGAGTACCAGCGTCAACTTTAAGCCAAATATCCAATGAAGGATTTGTTGCGGCTTCATTTTTTAACAAAGAAAAAACATTTTGCTGTAAAAGCCCTGTACCGTTTGTGATAACAACAAGTTTTGCTGATGAAGCTGACTGTGAACGAATATTTTCCGCGAGTTTTAACGCTTCTTCAAAAACGTGAGAAAGAGTAGGTTCGCCATTGCCGGAAAAACAAATATCTTTTATTGGGATATTTTGTTCTTGTGAAGATGAAATGACATAACGTAAATCCTCTTCCATTTGTTCAAGAGAAAATCGCGCGTTACTGGAAAAAGGAAAAACTTCGCAGTACGGGCAATTAAACAGGCAGCTTTTTTTGTCGGGGTAAAGGTTAATTCCGATGGAAAGCCCTGCGCTTCGCCGAGAGTATACCGGGTATACAAGAAAACCTTTTTCTCTTTCACGATGGTTTGTTACAGGAGTAATATTTATCGCCATAATTTAATTTAATCAGAATTTAATAAAAAATCTAGAGCTAAAGAATTTCACACGGAGACACGGGGGCACGTCGAACCTTCGGTTCGCGGACACGGGTAATAAAACGAATTATAACTCCGTGCCTCTGTGCCTCTGTGCCTCTGTGTGATGAATTATCAAATAATTTATGTTAATATGTATTAGTATGCAAGATAAAGTTTCCGAGCAGGCACAGATGTTCGCTAATCGTTTACAAAAACGTTTTCGTCACTTAAAAAAGTGGTCTCTAAGAACAAACACAGGCGCTTTCAGGCTATATGACCGTGATATTCCCGAAATTCCCCTTGTTCTTGATTTTTACGGTGACTGCGATGATTTGCAAAATACCGCTCTTTGCGGCGCTCTTTATAAACGCCCCTACGAAAAAGACGAAACAGAAGAAAGTAAGTGGCTTTTAAAAATGAAAGAAAGCGCCGCAATCGCTTTGGGAGTAAAACCTGAACACATATTTATAAAAAGGCGGCAAAAACAAAAGGGTGTTTCCCAATATGAAAAAATTAGCCAAACACGTTTTGAAAAAGTTATAAACGAAGGCGGCTTAAAGTTTAAAGTAAATTTATCAGATTACCTTGATACAGGGCTTTTTCCTGACAGGCGGCTCTTGC
>WQXE01000049.1 GCA_009784995.1 Treponema sp.
AAAGGTGAAACAATTCAAAATCAATTTTATCAGAAGGAGCGTGGGAAAGCGCTAAAAGTATGGGTTTACGAGCGGCTGAACTTTCCAATTCAACCGCTAATCCCCAGCCGTCATGATCGCCGAATATCAATTTAAAAATGGCGGCTTGTTTTCCGTTATATTGAAAAAAATCAACATCACCGCGATTGGAAAGCCTTCTGTTTACATCATTAACAAGTTCCAAAAGTGAATTAAAACGACCGTTATAAACTATTACATCAAAAATTAAACCTTGAGGTCCCGCGAAAGAAAAATGATCCTTCCCGTCTCCGTCTGTGTATTCGTACCCTTCCGGCAGATCAATAAAAAAGCCCCATGTAGGTGAATACAAGGGTTCCGCGAAGGTAAAAAACGGAATAAAAATCAAAAAGAACAATAGCTTTTTCATAACAACCTCAATTTAACCTTATTAAAACAAAAATCTTGTTTTATATTATAATTATCGGTGTGAAAAACATAGAAATTCTCCACGAAGACGCGCTTTCAATAATAGTAAACAAACCTGCGGGGCTTTCGGTACAGGGTGGAAAGGATATAAAAACCTCGCTGGACAAGCTCCTTAACGAGTATTTAAAGGATTCCAATACAAGAGCGTATTTGGTTCACAGAATCGATAAGGATACATCAGGGGTAATATTGGCGGCTAAAACTAGCGAAGCGGCTGCCGGGTTTTCGCGAATATTTGGCGAGCGGCGTAAAGTTGTAAAAATATATACCGCCGTATGCGCCGGAATCCCGCGAGAAAATAAAGGTATTATCAATGACGAATTAATGATTCGGGGTAGTTTAAAAAAATCACAAACCGGATACAAATTAATAAAAAGCGGCAAAATAGAAGAAGCCGAACAGGAATATTCGTTACTTGAATTGGATCTGGAAACAGGCAGAATGCATCAAATCCGCCGCCATCTTTCCCTGTTTGGAAATCCAATACTTGGAGACGACAAATACGGCGATTTTACCCTTAATAAAAAATTGCGAAAAACAACAGGATTAAAAAGGTTATTACTTCATGCCTGCCGCCTTGTAATAAAAGAATTTGACATCGATATAACCGCTCCCGCGCCGATATATTTTAACAGATACATCTGACAGACGCCGTTATCAAACGCCGTTGATAAACGCGCCTGCCATTGACTTTAATCGGTATTTTTTTCACAATTAGGTGAAGTATGGAAGACAACGGCGTTCCTGTAACTCGTACATGGCTTGAAAGTTTAAGTACGGATGAATTAATAAAACTTGCCGACACTTACGGTGTTGATATACCTCCCGAACTTGAAAGAATTTTTATAATCGAAGAATTGCTTGAAATAGTTAACGCGCAATTGAACGAAAATGATATGTCCGAAGCTATCGAAGTAAACCCCGGTTATTCGGAATCGGCGTTGCTGCCAAAACAATATAATATATCTTTTATCGAAGTAATAATAAGAGACCCGCTTTGGGTTTTTGTATTTTGGGAAATAAAAGGTCACGACAGAGAAATCCATGAAAACGCCGGTGATTTTAACGGTTATATTCTGCGCGTTATTCCATTGGACAACGAAGGAAAAGAATTCCAATCCCGCGAAACATCTTTTTCCATTTCTGTCAACAAAGAAGACAACGCGAGATATTTGGGTTTAACAGAACACACAGAACACAATTCAAACAGTTATGTTATACAACTTAACGTAATTCGCGGTGAAAACGAATTGCCGATTATATCATCCGCGCCATTTATTTTACCGCGCTTAATGGAAAACGAAACTATAAATGAGTTAAACGCTAACCCTTTAATACGATTATCAGGGGTGCAGGATGTTTCAATAATTAAAAATACAGGCCGCCAGTTCAGGCACAAGAGGTTATAAAATGGATTTCCGTTACGCGATCTCTATTGTTCTTGAAGCCCATATACCGTATGTAAAAGAATATAATAAAGAAGCCGACCTTACTTTAGCGGGAGAAGAAGGGCGTTTGTTTGAATATATTTGCGAAACTTTGCTTCCGCTTCTTGAAGTTTTACACCGCCTTGAAACCGACCATATTCCATTTAGAATATCGCTCGCGATTTCTCCTGTTTTATGTCATATGTTATGCGACGATCATCTTCAGAAAAAATTCCTTAACTACATGGACAAACAAATTGATTTTGGCATGCAGGAACTGGAACGAACAAAAGATAATAACGATGTAAATAAACTCGCGTTAAATTATTATAACCTCGCGGTAGACAGAAGAATCGCCTATACGGAAAGGTACGAAAAGGATCTGTTAAAAGCGTTTGATTTTTACAGACGCAGGGGAAAAGTTGAAATACTTGGAAGCCCGGCAACTCACGCGTTTTTACCATTTTTAAGCCATAATTATGAATCATTGCAAGCGCAAATGGAAACACCCGTAATAAATTACAGACGCAACTTTGGAAGCAGTTTACAGGGGTTTTGGCTGCCAAATCTGGGATGGACTCCCTCGATGGATGAATTTTTAAAAGCGTACAATTACAGTTACACAATTGTTGACAGTCACGCTCTTTTATTCGGCAATCCGGCTCCCGCTAAAGGATGTTTTTTTCCTGTAAAAACACCTAACGGCACGATTATTCTCGCGAGGGATCTGCTCGCGCAGCGTGATATAGAAAAAATCGCGGCTGATGATTTATACCGTAATAATAACCGCGATGTCGGTTATGAATTGGCGCCGGAAATAATTGGTCAATTTTTAAACGCGGAAGGCGGAAGAAGCAGAACCGGATACAAGTACTGGAGCCGCGCGGCTGCCGATATTAACGATCAAAATAATATTTACAACCCGCAGACAGCGAACGATAAAATTTCGCTGCATGTTAGATCATTTTTGGAAAATATGATTATCCGTTTGCATGAAGCGTCAAAAAACATGGAAGAAATTCCAATATGTTTGTATGCCAATAACGCGGATTTTTTTGGAAGTTTTTGGCATGAAGGTCCTGCATTTTTGGAAACGCTTTTTCGTATGGCGGCAGGATACAGGGATATAAAATTTATAAATCCAAGCGAGTATATTTTTAAATATAATATTTCATCATTGCAAACTGTGTCTCCGGAAATTTCTTCAAACGGTGTTAATGGATACTGTGAAACATGGCTGGATGATTCCAACGACTGGATATACCGCCATTTATACAGGGCTATGGAAAGAATGACCGAACTGGCGGAACGTTTCCCCGACGACACAGGTTTAAAAGAAAGAGCTTTAAACCAGGCTGCCCGGGAAATATTGCTCGCGCAATCCTCCGACTGGTCAGCTCTTTTATACAAACAGGATTCTACAGAATTCGCGCGCAACAAAGCGGAAAATACTCTTCGCAACTTTACTACGATTTACGAAGCGCTAGGAAGCAATTACATCAGCACCGAATGGCTTACAACTCTGGAACGCAGGCATAATATTTTCCCGAATATAAATTACAGAGTCTTTCGCCGAAAAAGATAAAAATTAGGAATCCAAAATAAAAACTAAAAGTCTAATCTGTGAAGATCTTCTACGCGCTGCATAAGAGCTTCGCGGTTATCCAGTGTAACAAGACCTTCTATGGCGGGGTCGAACCTTGGGTTAAGCCTTACAGCTTCTTCCCAGCACAATCTGGCATCGGTAAAATTTCCTCGTGAATACGCTTCTAATCCCAATAAGTATAATTCATCTACCCTGTCAGATGTTTGTTTGCGGTTATCATCACCCAGATCCAAACGCACTCCAAGACTAATCCTGTTAAGCGGCTGTAATTGAGTAAGCAAATCCAATGAATAATTTATATCAAGAGCTATTTTTTCCATTTGAATCGCGCTGCCAATATTAAAACGGCTGCTTCCGGCTTTTATCATGAAACCGGAACGCATTGTTAAAAAGTCGGTAATATTAGCGGAAAGACCAAAAGCCGCGTAAGGAAGTTCAGAAAGACCAAAATCACTCAAATTAACCGGTATGTTAAAATCAAACGCTAAAAGAAGCGGGCGAATAGGTTTGTAAGAAATCGCGGCGTTTATAACTGTCGGCAGGGGATCGTCCATTACAGGCGGACCCAAATTACGTATAACAAAAGCGGCGGAAGCGTTTTTCTCCCTGGAAGCGTAAAACTTAAATAAATCGAATCTTGTAAGCGCGCCTATATCAACCATTGCCGCGAACGCGGACTGAGAATCACCCGAACCGATGATAATTTCGTCAAAACTGTCGGTATAATCAGGCATTATACGAAAAGCGCCTTTAAAATTCATTCCAACAGATAATCCGTTAAAATAATATCCGGAAAATAAATTATAAGACGCGTTTAAAACAATTACACCTTCAGAATAATAACCGCTGGAAACTCTTTCACCGTATATATTATATTCAGTAAACGGAGTGTATAACCATTTCGCTCCAAAAGCAAAACCTAAATCTCCAAACCTGTTAGCGTAAGCGATCGCTTCAATATTGGTATCCGCTATCCAATTATTGTGAAAAAACGCCAATTCAGATTTTTCAAGCATCGAAGAGCCGGCGGGGTTAAACTCAAGGAAGGAAACATCGTCCGAAACGGCGGCGAAAGCTCCTGCCATACCCTCCGAACGCCCGCCAAAAGGAATGTTTAAAACAGGAAAAGCGGTAAGACCCGCGTTTTTATCAACCCCATAAATATTATTTAAAAAATCCGTTAAATCCCCATACAGGTTTTCATCAAATGCCCATACGGAAAAAAGAGAAAAAAATATCAAAAAGGCGGCTAAAAAAACCACTTTCATAAAATTTTTCATACAACCCTTAGTATAAAGGCTAATAACCTTTAATATTCATCATTACAGGATATTATACTACATAATGTATCGGAAAAAAGCAAAAAAAACAGTATACCCAAAAAAGGATTATCAATAAAAAGGTGTATAAATACGATAATATATATAGTAGCAAATATGGCAAAATGCGCTCAAAGACTAACTATCTCAGGTTTCCTCATGGTATTATTACTGTTTGCTGCCTTAACTCCGGTTTTTGGCAGAGGCAGTCAGGAAGCTGATCTATCCAGAGCGGATGACCTTATAAGAGACAAAAAATACGATGAAGCCATATTAATATTAAGCGATTTCGCGAGACGTAATCCCGACCAATTTGACCAAACCCAGCGCAGATTTAATCGAATTTATGAAATACAGGAAGAGTTTAACCGTATCGCTGACGAACTAATCGATACAATCATGAATGAACCGGAAAATGACGCAAAAATCCTAGCGTTAACAATCCGCCTTTATGATCTTGAACATGAAGATAGCCCGCTTATTGTAAACTTTGTTGCGAGGGCAAGAGAAATCGCTCAATTTAACATAAACAGGAATTTACTGCGTGATATTTTAGCGAGAGGCCGTAACCATCTGGATTCTGGAAACAGCGCGGCGGCGCTCGCGGCTTATGCTGAAGGTATGAATTTCATGCGCGAGGAATTTTTCTCGGCAGGTTATGGCGATATTATCGAAAGTGACGTAAGACGGGAAACAGAAAGAATAAATTCAATGATTGCCGCTTTCCAGCAGGCAAGTACGCAAATGGGTAATATAGCGACAGAATATACCCGCGCTATAAACGCGGGAGAACTTGGAAGAATCCCGGAAATTACAAACCGTTTAATACCCGCGATGGACAGGTTTATATCTTTAAAACAAAACTTGTATACATCAGCTTCTGTGTTTGACAGGATACTAAATGAACTTAGAACGATTAATCCCGCAATGATCGATCGCAATCATCTTTCGTTTGTTACTTTAGTCGTACACGGCAGACCTGAAGCCTCAATACAGGAAGGTATGTTCGGCGCGTTTGACACTTACTGGAATAGTTCCATAGGCGGAGTTTTAACCGCCATCGCGACACATGCCGAAAGAGCGAAAAATTCATCTATCGCCGCGATAAACGCTGGAGAATACCGCGCTGTCGCGCAATCATTGGAAAGAATAGAAAATTATATAAACTTAACTCCGCTATTTTTTAATAAAACCCAGGAACTTTTTGCCGGCGCGAATCTTCAAACAATTACAATTTATGGAAACAGTATTCTGCTCGCGGATATATCAACTTATATGGAATTAACAGCTTTGATTCAAGCCAATAATTTTCTTTTACAGGCATCAAATATCGCGACGCGTTTAAATGTCGATCGCTCTTCTCTTGTCCGCTGGCAGGATGGAATAATAAATACAGATACTGCTTTAAGAAACGAACTGCAAACAAGAAGTAACATAAGCGAACTAACGCGAGGATTAGAAAACATAAAAACAAACGCCAATCTTGTACATACAGAAATTAATATATATCATCAGGTTTCGCATATCACAGACGCGATTGCCGCGATCGAAACAATTCAGGCGATTTTAAATACCGAAGATATCCAGGCGGCTCAAAGATATTACGCGATCGCGCAACACAGTCTTGATAATATCTTAGCGGAAAGAAGAGCGCAGCTGGAAAGCGGAATGAACCTTCTTGACGGAGAAATTTACGTAGACGAAGAAGGCGTAACTGTCACCTACCACTTCCCTACTGAAGCGTTACAGGAATTAACAACAATGCTTTCGGCGTCATCGAGTGATATGAATAATGAAAGCTCCGTATTATCGCAATTTATAAATGAAACAACAGATATAACGGATGTTCCTGAAGCTGTTCATCTTCAAACAACAATAAATGAATTGATAAATATACATACACAGGGTGTTACGCTTTCAGAAACCGCGCGTAACAGGTCAGGGCAAGCCGAAGCGTTAAGACAGGAAGGAGACAGGCTTTTTAGGGAAGCTCGAGCCGCTTACGAAAGACGGGACTTTGAAGCAGCGAGAGGTTTTATAACACGCGCAGATCAAAATTACAGCCAATCGCTTGAAATACAGGAATCAGCGTCTTTGCGGCAAATGCGTGACACTCAATTTTTAAATCTCGCGCAGTTAATCCGAAGCGCGGAAAATGAATTAATTTTAGTGGAAGTACGCGAACTTATAGATAGCGCGAGAAATCAATATTATAACGGTGATTTCCAGCAAGCCGAAAGCGGTCTTACAAGAGCGAGAACCAGATGGAGTATAACAACTTCTGACGATCATGAAGAAATAATGATGTGGCTTGGAATTGTTCGCACAGCGTTATCCGCTACATCAGGCAGGGTAATTCCTCCTACAGCTCCCCTTTACGCGGAAATGAGCCAATTATTAAGCCAGGCGCAAAGAAATTATGAAGACGGAGTGCGCCTTATTAACGCGGGACAGAGAACACAGGGGATAACAAGATTTAACGAAGCGCAAGTTCTTACAAGAGAAGTAAAATTACTATTCCCGATCAATCAAGAAGCGGGTCTTATTGATTTAAGAATAGAACAATATACAGACCGAGCGGCGTTTGACAGGCTTTTTGAACAACGCTTACAAACCGCTATTTCAGGAAGCAGAAACAGGTCTATGGACGCGTTTGCCGAGCTTCAGAACCTGGCGCAATTAAACCCCAATTACCCGAATATGAGACAGATTATCATTGACGCGGAAATCGCGATGGGTATTCGCCCGCCGCCTCCAAACCCGGCTGATTTAGCGAGGTCAAGAGATTTAACTGTATCGGCAAGACGTATAATTGACAGCGGCACAACAGCGCAGTATCAATCCGCTTTAAATGATTTAACAGCCGCGATACGTTTAGACCGTGATAATACCGAAGCTTCGCGTTTAAGAGACATACTTGTTAGAAGAATACAAACTCCAAGAAATATAGTTCTTTCCGCTCAGGATGAAGCGTCTTACCAGCAGGCGTTAAGCGCTTTTCAGGCGGGAAACAATTTAACAGCTTTAACAATAGTAACAAGGCTTATGCAAAATCAGGCGAATCACGGCGTAACTAAATTAGTAGAGTTACACAGAAGGGTACAGCAGGCGACATTATGATTAAAAAATATATATCTGTTTTATTTTTATTTTTCGCGGTATCACTTCTTTACGCCGCTGATCTATTTTGGGAAGCGCCGGAAATTTTTCATTCAAGAGCCGGAACATTTCCCGTAAGCGCGCATTCGCAGGCTTTTTCTGTTGTAGCCTGGCAGGAAGTTTCACCTAACGGAAACGGAAGCGCGGTTTCGGGCGGAACCATCAATATAAATGTCGCGATTAAAGAAGTAGACGGACAGTGGATACACAGGGGAACAATCGGAGGTCCTTACCGGTTTTTGGGAGCGGAGCCTTCAATTCTTTCAATAGCGGTTGATAATCAAAACAGAATAGTTATAGCCGCCGCCGCGGGAGACGCTCAAACCGAAATACTTGTTTCTACTGACAGGGGAAGGAGTTTTTCTAAACAAACAATTAATCTTGGAGCGGAAAACTCGGTAGCTCCCCGTATCTTTGTCCGCGCTGACGGAGGATTTTTACTTTTTGTTACAAGGGGCCGGGCGGAATCCCTTTCAATTTATTATTCAAGATCTTATGACGGATTAAACTGGTCTAATTTTGAGCCTTTTGTAAGAGAAACCGCTTTAACACTTAACTTTCTTCCAACACACGCAGGTGTTGAGATTCCAATAATACCGCGCGATGAAGAATCTGTAGGATACAGTATTTATAGAGATGTTGTATTTTTTCAGTCTCGTATAATGGGAGCGGAAGAACTGCCGGCATTCCAGCTCTTTTATAAAACAAGCGATGACGGAGGCAGAACGTGGACAGAGTCAAGGCGTTTTACAACATTTAACGATCCTATAATGGAAACACAGGCTTCGGCAAACAGTTTTGACAATCAAAGACCTCATTTATCAAGATACGGCGAAAATTTATTTTTGGTATGGGAAAGGCGTTTTTCCACCCAATCGCCTCATATTTACAGTGTAATGATCAATTCATTGGGAAACAGAATAAGCGCTATTGAACGAATAAACGATGTAGAATCGTTTTGTCAAAACCCGATTGGTTTTATCTATAATAACACGCCTAATGTTGTATGGTTCGATAACCGCAATGGAAACAACAGGGTATTTTTAGCTCAAAGAGAATTTTTAAGCTGGATTAACACACCCTTATCAAGCGCTTCGGCGGAATCATCTTTCGCGAGACCAATTGTATGTTATGACGGAACATATATTTTCTGGCAAACCACAGTACGGGATTCAAACCGCATTTATATGCTCGCGCCGGATTCTTCCTGCGATAGTCCCGTAGTAACAGCGCTTAATTTTACGCCTTCACAAGCCAGCAGAGCGGAAAGGGTACGTATGTCATGGAATGTACCTGCTGATACTTCGGGTATCGCGGGATTTTCATGGGCATGGAGTCAGGATATAAACGAAGAGCCACAAAAAGAAATAATGATTTTTAACACAGGAAATATACAGGATCGCACACTTGAACATCACGCTAACGCGGATGGCGAATGGTATTTTACTGTACGGGCTTTGGATTACGCGGGCAACTGGTCAGATCCGGGCAGGGTTTTGTTCTATAGAAAGGGTTATCCGCCGGGTCAAGTAACAATCATTGAACCAGAACTTGACGACAGGGGTTTTTTACTTTCCAGCAGTTTTGAAATGTCATGGGAGCCGTCAGATGATCCTTACGTCGCGGGATATACCTGGACATTACAATTCCTTGGAGCGAATGAAAACGCTTCTATATTTTCTCCTCCGCAAAACATAATGGGAACAGAGACATCGACAAGTTTTATAAATCAGGATAATGGTTTATGGGCGTTTACAGTTTCCGCGATTGATCAAGCGGGAAATATCGGACCGCCATCAAGTTTAATTATAAGAAACAATAAATTTATTCCATTTACAAGCGTAACATATATCGACGCGAATCAGGATGAACAGGGAGTACTTTCGGTAAGAATTGTAGGAAGAGGTTTCTCCGCGGGCGGACGCGTAACATCGGTAGTATTACAGCAGGAAGGACGCCCTGATGTATATATAGAAAACTTTAATATTGTATCTGATCGTGAAATTACATTTATGTCAGAAGATACGGACGAAGGCCGTTACAGAATAAGACTTGAACATTCAGTTAGAGGATGGTACATAGCCGATTCATTTATTCCTGTCGCGAGAACAGGAACTGTAAAGTTCGGCGATTACTCAAGTCAATGGAGACCTTCATGGTTAATCCGGTCTGGCGCGTTATTTACATTTAACCCGATTACAGCGCTAGCGGTGTTATTAATAATTTTCTGCGCGCTTGGAATAATCGCCGCGATTCGAGGAATAGGCACAGTATTTACAGAAAGCGCGGCAATCAAACAGGAAGCGCAAGCAATTATCACAGGAGATTTTATGCCATCAGAAAAAAAACAAAAAATAGTGCGGATATATAAAAAAGGAAGGGGACTTAGATTCAAACTCGCCTCTTTTACCATTGGGCTTGTTCTCCTTGTAATTATAATGATTTCAACACCAATGTATATATTGATGACTAATACCCAGCAGGAAACCTTACTGAAAAGTTTGTGGGACAGGTCTAACGTTCTTCTTGAAGGTATATCGTCGGGAGTAAGAGCGCACATGCCGCGCGCGATATCATCCGGCGGAGACGAAGGTGTATTGGATTTAATGTTCCTGCCCGCTCAATCCGCTTCAATTCCGGAAGCGAAATATATAACCATTACAGGTTATGGAATAAATTCGATACACACTGATCATGTTTGGGCGTCAAACGATCCAAATATTGAATCTAAAATAGATACTGTCGAACTGCGGCTTGGTGTATCAAGATATAACGATGAACATAAAGAATACTTTGATGAAGAAAGCATCGAGTTTAACCGGCTCGCTCAGGAAAAAGCGGGAGAACTAGCGGGAAGCATAAGAGACCTTTTCGCGGAAGGTATAGCGATAATGGATCGTTTTGACGATGAAGCGGAACGTCTGCGACATGATATTCAGGTAACAATTAACGACAGACAAATGAGGCTGAATGAAATGCTTTCAGAAATTTCCAGAGACATGGGATCGTATCCTGAATTCTCGCTGGACAGTATTTCCGGTTACGGAAACAGAACTTATATTTTCTATAAACCCGTTTTATTCCGATCAGGGGCGGACAACAATTTCTTCAGAGGTTTAATAAGGCTGGAAGTAAGCACAGATATAATTATTGACGCGATTAATTACGGACAGGTAATTCTTCTGCGTACAATCGGAATTGTAGCGTTAATAGTTTTATTAATCGGAGTAACCGGCGCTTTTATTTTCTCTACTGTAATCATCATACCAATCAGAAAACTTGTAAAACACATCGAAATTATCCGTGATACAGAAGACAAAACAAAATTATCGGGAACGGATATTACAATAAAAACAAAAGACGAAATCGCGATACTTGGAAATACAATCAATGACATGACAGCAGGTCTTGTAAAAGCGGCTCTCGCGGCGTCAGATCTAAGCATCGGTAAGGAAATACAAAAGAAGTTTATTCCGCTGGAAGTAGACAATCAGGGTAACAAACAATCGTATGGTTTTAAACATACGCCAAACCTCAATTTCTTTGGTTACTACGAAGGAGCCAAAGGCGTATCGGGAGACTACTTTGATTACAAAGATCTGGACGGCCGTTATTACGCGATGATAAAATGCGACGTAGCTGGAAAAGGAATTCCCGCCGCGCTTATCATGATTCAGGTAGCGACAATGTTCCTTAACTATTTTAAACAATGGAAACCAAACGCGAAAGGAATGCGCATAGAGGAAGTTGTTTATCAGATCAACGACTTTATCGAAACGCTCGCGTTTAAAGGACGCTTCGCCGCCTTTACATTGTGCCTCTTTGATTCGCAAACAGGAGTAGTACGTTTTTGTAACGCGGGCGATAATGTTGTCCATTACTATGACGCTTCCGAACAAAAATTAAAAGCCGTAACATTGCCGCAAACCCCCGCGACAGGAGTACTACCCAACTTTATGATAGAAACTACAGGCGGTTATAGTGTACAAACTATCCAGATTGATAAAGGCGACATATTATTGCTTTACACTGACGGTATTGAAGAAGGAAAAAGAAGATTCCGTGATAATAATTTTAAAGAAATTATATGTGAAGCCGGACCTGTAGACACACCGCATGAAAATCATCTTTGCGGACAAGCGGACGAAGAAATGGGTCCTGACCGTGTAGAAGCAATCATTAACGCTGTAATGGCGCGTGAAACATATACTTTGCGTAAATATCACAACCCGGAAGAAATAAAAAGCGGCAGCGGCGATTTACAGTTTGATTTTTCATCGTGCGAAGGACGGGTAGAAGATGTAATCATGGCGTTAATAGCTGTAGAAAAAATGTTCCGCTGTTATAAACCCGAAAACGCGGGCGAAGATTCGCGGGTATTGGTAGAAAAAAAAGTTGACGAATTCCTTAAAAATCACTTTTTACAGTACAGACGTTACTGCTCGCATACTCGTGAATATCCTGAAAATCCGGCATATATGTATTATACTCATGTTAAGGAAGACGAGCAGTACGACGATTTAACAATACTTGGAATAAAAAGGAAATAAGGGGGTATTTATGAGTATGACATTTAGTGAAAGAATGAAAGATTTACTCGAACAGGGCTGGGCGGCGTCAAAAGATTTTGCCATGAAAGCGGGAGCGAAAGCGCAAGATTTGGGAGAAAGAGGTTTGATAATGTGGGATATCAAACAATTTGAAATTCAGGCGCAAAAACTCCTTACCCGGCTTGGCAACGAAGTTTATATGACATTTACAGAAAAAAACCAGCAGGTTATTGAACGGGATTCACCGGAAATAAAAACACTATTGGACGAAATTACAGTTATAAAAGAACAAATCGAGAAAAAAGAAGTTGAACTAAAAAACCGAAGCCAGGTGTAAATAAAGTTCATCCCTCTTGCATTTTTTCCTGATTTTTAGTAAAAATTAGGAAGGCTCCAAAGTTTCAAAGAAACAGAGAGCTTTGGGCCGCTAGCTCAGTCGGTAGAGCATCGCCCTTTTAAGGCGGTGGTCGGTGGTTCGAATCCAGCGCGGCTCAGATAAAAAAGGAAATTCCGTTTTTAACGGGATTTCCTTTTTTAAATTTAGAGACAAGCTGGATTCGAACCAATTATTCCG
>WQXE01000050.1 GCA_009784995.1 Treponema sp.
ATACAAATCGATAAAAACGGACAAAATTCTATAATTTTATACCCGGGTGGAAATGAAGAAATTACAGTGAATGAAATTCAAGAAACAATATCCGGATTTAATCCCGGTGATATAATTGTTTTACAAAATGAAATTATCCATCTTGATCTAATTATGGAAACCGCGAAAAAACAAGGAATGAGAATCTGCATTAACCCGTCGCCATTTAACGAAAAAATCGCTACGCTTCCTTTAGACCTTGCCAACTGGATCTTTGTAAACGAAATTGAAGGAGCGGCTCTCGCGGGGTTTCCTCAAGAAACCGACCCGCAAACGGCATTAGATAAATTGACAGAACTTTATCCTGCAGCGGAAATCATCCTTACCGTGGGAAAAGACGGAGCTTTTTACGGCTTTGGAAAAACCAGATTTAAAAGCGAAATTGTAAAAGTTCCTGTAGTAGACACAACCGCAGCAGGAGACACTTTTACAGGTTACTTCCTTACAGCAAGAGAAAAAAACATGTCTGTTCAGGATTCTCTAAAAATTGCATGTAAAGCTTCTTCGATTACAGTTTCTAAAAAAGGCGCGATGGAATCGATACCCTTTGCGGAAGAAGTGTTTTGACAATTTTAAATATCTTTTTTAACTCTTTCCAGTAGTTTTAACATCGGATCAATTTCTGCGCGTATTCGTTTTAAAAATGAAACATCGTTAATATTCGGCTTACGCCCGCCTGAATAATCAGGAAAATGTGCCCAAATATAATCACATTCTTCGATTAATTCTGTTAACCGCTGTTGATTCATTGCTTCATCACCTGTAAGTAAATCCTTTAATTCTTTCAATAATTTTATTTCGATATTATAAAATTTAATTAATTCGGAATTTTTCACACGGAGGCACGGAGAAAACGGAGCACACGGAGTTAATTTCTTTAATTCTTCCTCCTCCGTGTCCTCTGCGCCTTGCGAACCTTTGGTTCGACGTCTCTGCGAGATAAAATTCGTATTATTTTTTAATGTTAATATCGCTTCTTCCATCGAGAGGGTTTTAACTCCCAATGGCAACCCGCTTCCTTCTATATCAAATAAACGATTATCGCCGCTAAACTCCTGTTCAAATAAATCACGGTAACCGCGCATAACAGCATTTGTTTTAACAGGAAGACCGGATTTTGAAACTGCGGTTAATGAATGTTTTTCATAAGCTATTGTATTTAATATTCTTTTAAAACGTGTTTGTAAATTTAATTTGTTTTTATGGCCGGGTGTAGATTTCGCGTGATATTTGTCGTCAGTAAATGAAAAATCAAGCCCCGCGCAAATTATATTTCCATTTGTTAAACGTCTTGCCAGTTCAACAGCGGTAAGTCCTACTGAACCAAGCGGAGCGATATTAGAGGGAAAAAGATTTCTTTCTTTTAACCTGTCAAATATTTTTAATTTAGTCCAGGGTGTCATAAATAAATATTTATTTCCTGTTAGAAGCCGCGCTGATGCGGGCAGAGATGATATATCTATCACCGTATCTACATTCCAGCCTTTGCAGCCGATAAAATCGCGCAGGTTCCAAAACTGGCTTTCAAGAATTACAGCCAAATCGGGTGTAATGTTTCGCTCTTTAAACGCATAAAGGCAAGTATCAACACAAATTATTTTAAACGGTCTTTTTTCCAGTGGCGGAAAATACCGGTTTAAAGTATCTAGAGTTTCGTCTAACGAAGGTCCAGCGCCAAGGACTAGAACAGGATCGCTTCCAAAAGAAAGTTCTTCTATCGAATGTGAAAGAAAGTGTGAAAAAAAAGCAAGATTGCGTAAAGTATTACGGATATATAAACGCCCAAGTTTTGTAAGCGTTAACGCGTTACTCCAATCTGTAGCGATTTCACTTTGAATATAATTACAAAGAAAGTCGTATACTTTTGGGAATAACTGCCAACCTCCTGTTAGTTTAATAATTTCTATACGCCGAAACGCCATCTGCCCCCAATTTTTACAAATAAAAGAATAAAGCGTCTCTCCATCACAAATATTTGTCAGGCGCAGCAGCTTATTGTTCAATAAAGATGTCTCGATATTTTTTAGCGATAATTCATATAATTCCGGATCAGCTTCAATACATAAAACCGCGGAATTAGGAGCTTGTAATTCAATTTTAGATAAAAGATCTGAAAATCCGTATCCATAAAGAGGGCTAGGACATAAATAAAGTGTTCTGTCTTTTATCGCGATTGAGTTTACAATTTTTTTCGCGCGACCTGCGGGATCAACACCTGATAAAAGCGTGATCCCGTTTTTTATCAATCTGCCGTCAGGCTGCAGAGGCATACCATTACTAATTAAAATAAACTTCCCAGAAGCGATCTTCTAATCTTGGTGAATTAATAAAATATTGCTGCATTAATTGTTCGCTGACATAATTCAACCACCACGATGTATACATCGAAATAATATTATCAATAGATAGTTCATCTGCTTTTGTTTCTTCCATCGGATATAAAACCAATACATTATTGCCATGTACCAGCCATTGGGAAGGCGTATTTACAGGAGTAGAAAAAGCGGTCTTCCAGAAATTTTCATTTCTTGCCAAAGCGCTTAAATCCTGTGATGTAAACCCTGTCATTGAAAAAGAATCCAAAGATGTAAATAGTTCAACACTTCCGTAATTTATCGAAAGCGGTCCAAAACTGTGTCTTTCCAAGTTACGTAAATACGCGGCATTAATAAAACCGGTTTCATTAACGTCAGAAATAAATTTTTCCGCCTGTTCTATAGCCCAATCTTCCATTCGACCTCTTTGAAAATTCCTTACATAAGTTCGAACTCTATCCTTTACAAAATCATCATTAAAATCAGCTTGAATATGTTCATGTTCGATTCGGAAAAAAGCCCATCCGTCAACTGTTGATACTACATCACTTATTTCACCGCTTCGAAGTTTGAAAATATTTTCACGTTCTATCGGATTAGTGATTTCTCTTTCAAGTTCAAAAAAGAAACGCCTTCCCATATCACCGCCTCTTTCGGCATACATATCCTGCGAATGGTTCCTTGAAGCGTCTTCAAAAGTAATAGTTCCGTTAGTAACAGATTCAAGAACTCTTCTGGCGTCTCTTTCATTCGAACTTATGGTAATTCTTGACATGTGAATAGAATCAAAAAGTGATGAATTATTTTCCGCGAAGGAAAGATATTCACTTTCAGGAAAGCTATCGACTCTAAAAGATACCATTTCGAAACTTCTTAAATTAGAAGCCATATTGGCGATAAAATCAGCTTCTCCTTCAGATTTTAAAAGCCCGGCATAATCACTGTAATACATTAATTTTGTAAGCCTTTCAAATTCCTGCCGCCATAAAGCATTACGGGTAGATTCCGGCATTTGTCGATACAATATCGGAGAAAAACGTCCTTCTTCCTGAAACATAGGAAGTCTTGCTACTTCACGATCAACTTTATTATTTGGCACTTGATAATTCGATCTTTTCATCATGTCCATAATCGCGTAATGTGTTATTGAATCTTCAAAAGCCTGACGCCAAATTCGAGCCATAAGCCAGGGATTATTATCTCTTTCCGGTCCTCTAACTCTTCTTTCCAAATCGTGGTATCTATCCGCGAGATAATTTCCATATACATAAGAAATTGGTTCTCCATTATAATAACCAAACGTAGAATCTCCTCTTCTTCCGTCAAGACCGCCGCCTGCAATAAAATCACCGCCAACAAACGCGATAACAACAAGTACCAGAATAACAACAGAACCTATATAAAGACCGGGACTTTGTTTAAATTTCTTGGAAATCTCTTCTGTAGCGGAGATTTTTTCCTGAACCGGCGCTTTTTTATCTTTTTTTGCCATTTTATACCTCAAAAATTTAATAGACATGATTAAAATAGCATTTTTAGGTCTTTTTGTCTAGATACGAGAATTTTTTTTCATTTTTTTTCATTTTCGGTCATGCAAAACAGCGTTTTTGACCCATATATAGGCGGAGGAAAAATATGAAAAACTATTTTTTGTTGTTGGGAGTTTGTATCATTATTAGCTCCTGTTCAACTCCGGAAGCGGGATTACCCGTACGGATGATGGGAAGCAGTTCGCAGGCGCTGCTTTATCTAAATTGCAAAGCGGTTTCTGAGGAGAAAATTGAATTTTCTTTTTCAAGACCGGTGACTGTAAAAAGTATAGATTTTTACCCGAACATAACTGTCGAATCAATTGAAAACGGCAGTACTGTAAAAATCAATTTAAAGGAAAGTTTTGAGCCGGGGAAATTAATTACCGCGGATATTTTGGCGGAGGATGAAAAATCAAACACAATTAATGTTCTTGTAACTTTAAGAACAAGAAACAACCGCATGCCAAAACTTGAGATCAATGAAGTATGTACCGAATATTCCAATGCCGCCGCCGGAAGAAAAGCCGAATTTATAGAACTTAAAATGAAGTCATCTGGTAATTTAGGCGGAATGCGGCTGGTAATAATCGGAAATTCAAACGCTGCGAAAAAAACTATTTTTGAGTTTTCACCTGTGGAAGTTAAAAATGGCGAATACGCGGTTCTTCACTTGCGCACTTACGATTCATACGCGAGCAAAGATGAATACGGCTCTAACCTCGCGGAATCCGGGGGAATTAATTCATCACTTACAGCGCGTGATTTTTGGATGCCGGGAACCACAAAACTTTTGCATAAAACAGCTTTTATTTACATTTTAGATCAGGATGATAATGTTTTAAACGCCATAATGCTTTGTGAAAAACCGGGCGACCCCTGGCCCAAAGATTATTTTGAAGAAGAGGCAAAGTTTTTATTTTCTAAAAAAGCATGGATATCAAAAGATGGACTAACCTGCCGTCCGTCCGACGCGATACCAAGCACGGGAACAACCAACACACGTACAATAAACCGTGATGAAACTGTATTAAATACAAACTCACCCGCAAACTGGTACATAACCGCGACAAGCTGCGCGACACCGGGAGTAGAAAATAACACTAAACGTTATTAAATTAAGTTTTTGAAAAGGGATTCTATATCGTGTTTTGGGGCGGCTCCGTTTTTCTGAGCCGCCATTGTACCGTCTTTAAAAACAATTAATGTTGGAATGGATGTGATCCCGTATTGTTGAGCTAGATCACCTTCATCATCAATATTAATTTTACCTACTTTTAAACGACCAGAATTTTCTATGGCGATTTGATCGATAACAGGGCTAAGCATTTTACAAGGTCCGCACCAGGGAGCCCAAAAATCTATTAAAACGGGTATATCCGATTTTATAACTTCGGAATCAAAATTATCACAAGTTATTGTAATACTGCTCATACGGCTTCTGTTGATGTTTCCGCCGCTGCTTCTACCGGTGCTTCAACTTTTGGTTCAGGCGCGACGGCAGGCGCGGCGGCAGGTGCCGCTACAGCAGCTTCAACTACCGGAACTTCCACAACAGGAAGTTTTTTTGTACCATTTTTTATCGCGGCTCTGCATGTTTTGCATATTTTAAATTTTTGCCCGGCAGCTTCCTGCTCGTACAATACTTTTACATTTTTTCGTTTACAAACAGGACATTCGCCTCTTCCTCTCGCGAATAATTCCCGGATACTCTGCCCTCTATGTGGTTTAGACATTTATTTCCCCTTGCCTTTTGTGCTTTTGGCTTCGCCTTTAACACCCTTCTTTTCTTCGCCTTTTTTCGCTTTCTTTTTATCTTCGGTATCGAGTTTATAATCTACAAGTTCTAAAATTACAATTTCCGCGGCGTCGCCTTTGCGTTCACCAAGTTTAATAATTCGCGTATAACCGCCGTTTCGATCCTTCATTCTTGGAGCGATATCTGTAAAAAGTTTCGCTACTACACCTTCGTCAAATAATCGGCTGGAAACAATTCTTCTGTTATGTACGGAATCTTCCTTTGCGCGCGTAATCATTTTTTCCGCTGTTCGGCGGACTTCAAGCGCTTTAGCTTTTGTAGTTTTAATTCTTTCCTGCCTGAACAGTGATGTAACCATGTTACGTTTCAGCGCTTTACGGTGCGCTGACATCCTTTGCAGGGGGTTAAATCCTCTTCTATGCTTCATCTTCTGTTTCCTTTACTTTAGTTTCAATACGCGCGTTTTTAAGAACATTTAAATCTGTAATACCAAGACTTAAATTCCATTCTTTAAGTTTTTCCTTGATTTCCTGTAACGACTTTTTTCCGAAATTACGCGTCCTCGCGATATCGTCTTCGGTTTTTCGAGTAAGCTCACCTATTGTTTTTATATTCGCGTTTTTTAAACAATTCGAAGATCTAACCGAAAGTTCAAGTTCTTCAACAGGTGTAGTTAATATTTTTTTTATGTGGTCGTTTTCATCATCAAAATCATCATCCAGACCAAGATTATTTTCGTCAAAATTAATAAAAACAGAAAAATGATCTTTCGCGATTTTCGCGGATTCCGCGAGAGCGTCTTCCGGTCGTACGGTTCCATCTGTCCAAATTTCAAGAACAAGTTTATCGTAATCGTTTCGCTGTCCTACACGGGTAGACTCAACATTAAACTTTACTTTTTTTACAGGTGTAAAAATAGCGTCAACAGGAATTGTATTTATAACTTCGATATAACGTTCGTTTACTTCTGAAGGCACATAACCTCGACCAAGATCGATTTGCACTTCAACCCGGATATTCGCGCCATCCATCAAAGACATAATATGCTGACCCGATGAAAGAATATCAACCTGTCCCATACGCGCGAAGTCATCACTTTTTATATCCTGTTTGCCTGACCATTCATAAAGCAAGACTTCCTGTTCACCATCCTGCGGCAGTTTAAGACGAATCTGTTTTAAATTGTTTATAACTTCAAGAGTATCTTCGACTATATTGGGAATTGTTTCAAATTCGCTGGAAACATTATGAACTGTTCCATTAGCATCGATAGATTCAATTTTTACAGCGGTAATAGCGTACCCTTGTATTGATGAAAGGAGAACCCTGCGTAAAGTATTTCCAACCGTTGTACCAAAGCCCGGTTCAAACGGTGATGCGATGAACTTGCCATAATTCTGACTAAGATCACCATGCTCGAATGTTATATTTTTAGGGCGTTTAAAACCTTGCATAAGATTCTTACGTGCCATGATAACTCCTATATAGCGCGGTTACATAACCGCGTATTAAAATCGAACATGAAACGAAGTTTCATGATAACTCCTATCGTACCTTATTTAGAATATAACTCAATGATCATCTGTTCTTTTATATCACCGAGGTCCGTAATATCACTTCGGCGCGGAGAGGTTAGGAATTTTCCTTTCATTGAATCCGGATCCAAACTGAGCCAAGGCATTACGCCGGATTTTCCAAACTCTCTTAAAGCGTCTTTTATAACAGTCAAGTTTTTGCTTCCTTCCGCGATGCTAATTTCGTTTTCAGGTTTAACAAGATAGGAAGGAATAGTTATTTTTTGACCGTTTACCTTAACATGACCATGCAATACAAGCTGTCTTGCCTGACTTCTTGATGACGCGAAGCGCAAGCGGTAAACAACATTATCCAATCTTCTTTCCAGTAACGCAAACAGGTTTTCACCAGCGATACCGGGCATACGCTGCGCTCTATCGAAGAATAACCGGAATTGTTTTTCCATCATTCCATATATTCTTTTAAGCTTTTGTTTTTCCCTTAACTGAACGCCGTAATCGGATCTTTTACCGGGGCGGGATTTTGGATCTTTTCCAGGAGCCGCTCTTTTTTTATTCATAGGGCACTTATCGCTTTTGCAGCGGTTCCCTTTGAGCATCAATTTTTTTTGTTCTACACGGCACATTCTGCAAACAGGGCCGGTGTATCTAGCCATACGTTTCTCCTATTTTCGCTATGCGATCGCCTTAAATACGGCGTGTTTTTCTTGGTCTACAGCCATTATGAGGAATTGGTGTAACATCGTTAATAGATTTAACTTTAATTCCCATTACTCCAAGCTGCCTTATCGCTGATTCTCTGCCGATACCAGGTCCTTTGATATATACATGTACTTCGCGCAAACCAGCCTGAAGCGCTTTAGCGGCGGCAGTTTCTGTTACAGATTGCGCGGCAAAAGGTGTAGATTTTTTCGCGCCTCTGAATTGCAACATACCTGAGCTTGCCCACGAGACAGTATTTCCCATTAAATCGGTAATTGTAACAATCGTATTATTAAAGGTTGCCTGAATAAAGACATTACCTTCATATACTGATTTTTTTTCTTTCTTCTTTTTTGTAGCTTTTGCAGCAGTTGCCACTTATTCCTCCAATCCCTATTTCTTCTTACCGGCAACGGTTTTCTTTTTACCTTTGCGGGTACGCGCGTTTGTTCTTGTGCGCTGGCCTCTTAACGGCAGTCCTTTACGGTGTCTTAAACCGCGATAACATCCAATGTCCATAAGCCGTTTAATATTAAGCGCGATTTCAGTGCGCAAACGGCCTTCTACTTTATAATCGCTTTCAATAATATTTCTAAGTTCATTAAGCTCTTCCTGAGACAGATCGTTAATTAATCGCATAGGATCGAGTTTGGCTTTCGCGACAATTTCATCCGCGCTTGACCTGCCAATACCAAAGATATAGGTCAATGCGATATTTACATGTTTATTTGGGAGGTCAATCCCTACAAGACGCGCCATCTGCTCTCTCCTTTAACCTTGCTTTTGTTTATGCTTGGGATTCTGGCATATAATGCGAATAATCCCATTGCGTTTAATTATTTTGCATTTATCGCAAATGGGCTTCACGCTCGTTCTAACTTTCATATTCAATAATCTCCTAAATATCTGGTTGTTTCAACCTCTGTTTAAACAACCTTTGGTTGTTACAAGTTTCGCCCTCGTAATTTACCGCGTTTTACCAAACCTTCATGGTGATGCATTTTTAACAATCCTTCAATCTGCTTCATGGTATCAAGACCGACGCCGACCATAATGAGAAGTGAAGTACCACCCATCAGGAACGCTATTGACGCGGGGATTCTGAATGCCAACTGAATTAGCGTCGGAGTGACCGCGATAAACGCCAAATATAACGCTCCGGGAAGCACAATACGGTTCAGGATTTTTGTTAAATATTCTTCGATACGTTCAGTTCTAATCCCGGGAATGGAACCGCCATTTTCCCTTATTTGTTTCGCGATTTCTACCGGGTTTAAAGTAACCTGTGTATAAAAATATGCGAAGAAAACAATGAGTACTACATAAAGTAAGTTATAGAAAAATCCTAACGGATTTAACCAGTTTGAAACTGTAGCAAGCCACGGCATATTACCGCCTACAGACTGGGCGATTTGCAATGGGAACATTAAAATTGATGAAGCGAAAATTACAGGAATAACTCCCGATGGATTAATTTTAAATGGAATATAAATATTTTGCGCTCCGTACATTTTCCTTCCAACTACTCTTTTGGCATAGTTAACGGGAATTTTGCGCTGTCCCTGCTGTTCAAAAACAACTAAAGCGACAATAGCGACAAACATAACAAGAACAATAATTACAAAGACCGGGTTAATTTCGTTTCTTCTCATTAATCCAAATAATTCGATTATCGCGATAGGCAAGCGCGCGACAATACCGGCAAAGATTAATAATGAAATACCGTTACCAACACCGCGCTTTGTTATCTGTTCACCTATCCACATAAGGAACATTGTTCCTGTTGTAACAGTAAGCATGGCAAGCAGTGTAAAATATGTCATGTTAATATTTAAAAGACCAACTGTCTGTCTTGAAATTACCTGCGCGTATTGAGTAACGGCAAATGATTGAATCAAACAAACAACAACTGTTCCGTAACGCTGCCACTTTTGAATTTTTTTGCGGCCGCCGTCTTCCTGTGATATTTTCTTCAGGCTTGGGAATACAATTAACAAAAGCTGCATGATAATTGACATCGAAATATAAGGCATAATACCAAGCATGAATACAGAGAAGTTTGAGAACGCGCCGCCCGCGAAGAAGTCCAGATAATTTACAATCGGGTTTCCGCCGCCTGAGCTTCCCATCTCAAAATAATTTTTAAGTACAGTTACATTAATTCCTGGAATGGGGAATACTGCGCCAATTCGGAATACAACAAGCATTCCGAAAGTAAAGAGGATGCGCTCGCGCAATTCTTTTATTCTAAACATTCCAATTATGGGATTAGCCATTTACTTTCCGCCTGCTTTAGCAGCATCCGCTTTCGCGTTTGCGCTTTTACTTTTATTTTTTGGTCTGGCTTTTTGCGGAGCCGGGATTACAGTTACATCGCCTCCAGCTTTTTCTATCTTTTCTTTTGCCGCAGCGGAAATACCGTCGATTTTAAATGATAATTTTTTTGTGATATTTCCGTTAGCAAGAATCTTTATAGGATCAGAACCCTTAACAAGTTTCTTTTTATGTAACGATGCCATGTCTACGGTTTCACCCGCTTCATAACGTTTTTCGACATCATTAAGATTTACAATCTGCCATTCCTGTTTAAAAGGATGATTCGAAAATCCCCTTCTCGCGAGTCTTCTATAAAGAGGCATCTGACCGCCTTCAAACCCGACGTATGGATTACCTCCGCCGGAGCGCGCTTGCTGTCCTTTGTGTCCCTTGCCCGCTGTTGTTCCTCTGCCTGAACCCTGTCCGCGTCCAACTATTCGCTTTTTTTTGTTTGCGCCAACCGGAGCGTGCAAATTAAAATCGTGAGCCATTACTTATTACCTTTACCTTTGTTAGCTTCTTCAATTTTTACCAAATGAGAAACCGCTCTTACCATTCCCATAATCGCGGGGCTATCATCATGTTCTCTTACCGAACCAATTTTCCCCAGACCTAATGAACGGACTGTTGCCCGATGTTGTGGAAGAGCTCCTATAGTACTGCGTACAAGACGAACATTAATTTTAGCCATATTACTTAACCCCACAACTCATTGAGGGACTTGCCCCTGTTTCTTGAAATGGTTTTCGCGTCCATCATCTTTGTAATGCAATCAAATGTAGCTTTTACTACGTTATATTGATTTGATGATCCGATAGATTTTGAAAGTACGTCTGTAACTCCGCCCGCTTCCATTATTGCCCGCACAGGACCGCCCGCGATAATACCTGTACCTGAACGAGCCGGTTTTAAAAGTACATAAGAGGATTTAAAAAATCCTTTTACATCATGCGGTATTGTACCGTTTTTAACAGGAAGTTGAACTAAACTTCTTTTTGCTTTATCGATACTTTTGCGAATAGCTTCGGATACATCGTTTGCTTTTCCAAAACCATAACCGACTTTACCTTTGCGATCTCCAATTACTGTAAGAGCGGAGAATGAAAAACGTCTTCCGCCTTTTACAACTTTGGCAGTCCTGTTAAGCTTTACAAGTTTTTCGACAAATTCTTTTTCTACAGGTTCGCGATCTCCGCGATCTCTTCCGCGGCCTCTTCTTCCTTCGCCCCTGCCTCTGCGGACTTCGACAGTTCCCGCTTCGACAGAATCGTCGGCGCTTGTATCCAAATCTTTATCTTCAATTGAGTCAGAATCATCAGTTATTTTATCACCGAGAACATCATTATCGATAACTTCATTCGATTTCGCCATTACTCCCCCTAAAAGTTGATTCCCGCTTTCCGGGTTCCATCGGCTAAAGCCTTAACAATTCCATGATATAAATATCCATTGCGATCAAAAACTACCGCTTTGATATTTCTTTCCAACAAACGTTTGCCCACAACTTCACCTAACTGCGCGGCTCCCTTAATATTAGCTTTAATGTCCTTTAGATCTTTTTCCAAAGATGAAGCGGAAACCAGAGTAAAACCTTTGGTATCATCAATTATTTGAACAGATAGACTTTTATTACTTTTTGTAACAGTCATTCTTGGGCGTTCAGCGGTTCCATTGATCCTTTTGCGGATATGAATTTTCCTTCTAAGCCGTTTTCTGTTTTTTTCCAGCATTTTCTGTAACATATACTACCTACTTAACACCAGATTTACCGACTTTACGTCTGATAATTTCATCATCATAACGAATACCTTTACCTTTATAAGGTTCAGGACCTCTTAACTTGCGAATCTGCGCCGCGAACTCGCCTACGCGCTGTTTGTCTATTCCGCTGACTGTCAGCTTTCCGCCTTGGTCAACCACAACAGCAAGCCCTTCAGGGATACCAACAAAAATATCATTGGAATAACCAAGACTCATTAATAAAAGTTTACCTTGTACTTCCGCTTTATATCCAACACCATTAATAATTAAAGACCTGTTAAAACCATTTGAAACGCCAACTATCATGTTATTTAAAAGATTGCGGTAAAGACCATGAAATGCCTTTGACTGCTTTTCTTCATTCTTGCGGGTAACGACAATAATATCGCCTTCCGCTTTAAATTCAATAACTGGATGGTATTTTTGCTGAAGTTTTCCTTTGGGACCTTCTACGGTTATCTCTTCATTTTGAAAAGTAACTTTAATCCCGCCGGGAACCTTAACAGGTATCTTTCCGATTCTTGACATAATTAACCCCAACCTACCAAACGGTGCAAATAATTTCACCGCCGACTTTTTTTTCTGCGGCTTTTTTTCCTGTTGTAACACCCTGTGACGTGGAAACGATCAGGGTTCCGTAACCGTTCAATACCCTCGGCATATTTTTATATCCCATATAAACACGGCGACCAGGTTTTGAAACCTTTTCTATACCGTGAATAATCGGAGTGGTATTGTCATCATATTTAAGGAAAACCCGGATAACGTTCGCGCCTTCCTGATTTGCCTTTTTAAAATTCTTAATATACCCTTCGGTCTTTAATATTTTGACTATCTCAAGCTTTAGCCTGGAGGTGGGGATATCAACCTTTTCATGTTTTGCCATGCCGGCATTCCGTATCTTTGTCAGCATGTCCGCAACGGGATCTGATACACTCATCTA
>WQXE01000051.1 GCA_009784995.1 Treponema sp.
ATGCCGTTATACGATACTAACCTGCTTGTGGCTTCCCGGTTTGCCGCTTCCCGTTACGAAGGCATTACAGAAGGACAGGGAAACCCCGATTCCCCGCTGCGGATGCGTTTTATCCCCAAACGGGCAAAAGACGATATCAGCCGGGGTGATTTGATCGTTTCAAGCGGCATGGGCGGCATATTTCCGGCGAGCATAAACATAGGACGCGTAAGCGGAATAAATACACTTGAATATGAAACAACTTTGGAAATTGAAGTTGTGCCAATGATTGATTTTTCAAGGCTTGAATATGTATTTATAATCGAAGCGGAGAATATCGAAATTGATATTGAAAGTTACGATTACTTAGGATATAGAAATGATTAGAAGCGTTATATGGACAGTGATCTTTTGTATCGCGGCCGCTATTTTACAATCTACAGTTCTTTACAATATTGCCATATTTAATGTTGTACCGGACCTCGCGTTATGTGTATTGGTTTTTTCCGCGTATGTAAACGGTACCATGACAGGGCAAGTTTCGGGATTTTTCTCCGGGCTTTTTTATGACTTTTTATCTGTCGCCCCGCTTGGAATGAATTGTCTTATACGCACAATTACAGGCGCGTTAGCTGGTATTTTTAAAGGGCAGTTTTTTCTTGATTTCTTTTTTATGCCTGTTATCCTTTGTACATTGGCGACTATATTAAAAATTTTAATAACATTTATTTTATATTTGATTGTCGGCACAAGTATACCAAATCCATTTGCCAATTTTACAACCTTTTTGATAGAAATGGGATTAAACGCGTTAAGCGCGCCTGTTTTATTTTTATTGTTAAAAAACTTTAAACCAATTTTAATAGGACGCGGTTAGTTAATGCAGGAGAATCAAGGATATCGAATTAATATCTTTTTAGCTCTGCTTACCGTAATATTTTTAGTATATTCTGTAAGACTTTTTAGCATGCAGATTCTTTCAGGCGAAATTCACCAAAGAGCGGCTCAGGAAATATCCAGGCGAACCTACATTATTCCAACTCAAAGAGGCGAAATATATGATCGCGACTTTAAAAGAGCGTTCGCGATTAACAGAGATACTTTCGCGGTTACAATAACGCCCGCGGAAGTTCCCCGCGGCAGAATAGAAGAAGTTTTATTTTCGTTATCTGAAATACTAAATATACCTGTTGATGATATAAGAGGAAGGCTTCCAAGCCAGTATTTACAGTTATACCAGCCTGTAGAAATAGCGTCTAACGTGCCATTCGCGAATATTGCCGCATTGGCGGAAAGAAAAAATATATTACCCGGAATTTCCTGGCATATAAAATCTGTAAGGAATTATGTTGATGTAGGCAGTCTTTCGCATATATTGGGTTATGTAGGAGATATTACAAGAGACGAACTTACCACCCTTTACAATCTTGGTTATCAAATGGGTGATATGATAGGTAAATCCGGAATAGAAAGACAATATGATGAACTGTTGCGCGGAGAAAGAGGTTTTGAAACAAGGACTGTAGATTCAAGAGGAAGGCGCATTACGGGAAGAGAAAATATTAACCGTGTCGCTCCCGTAATGGGTAAAAATCTTGTTTTAACAATTGACGCTGATTTACAAACACTTGTAGAAAAAGCGATAGGACCGCAAAACGGAGCGGCTGTTGTAATGCGCCCGTCAACAGGCGAAATTTTGGCAATGGTTTCTCATCCCTGGTATGATCCTAATATTTTTACTGACGGTTTAACGGCGGATTTCCGCGCGTTATTGGAAGATCCATCCAGGCCTTTTATTAATAGAGCCATTCAATCAAGTTATCCACCCGCTTCAACTTTTAAGATTATAATGTCTACAGCGATTTTATCAGAAAGTGTAATTCAGCCTGAACAATCTGTTTTATGCAGAGGAATGATGAATTACGGAAATCGAAATTGGCATTGCTGGAACAGGGGAGGACACGGTCGTCTTAATATGCGCGGAGCTTTATGGCATTCCTGTAATATTTATTATATGACTGTTGGCAGGGATAATCTTGGCGCGGAACGTATTGTTAATACAGCGATAGATTTTGGTTACGGAAAAATTACAGGTATTGATTTACCCGGAGAAGTAGAAGGTCTTGTTCCGACACCACAATGGAAGGAAAGACGTTTCCATGAAAGATGGGTGTTAGGTGATACAATGAATATGTCGATTGGACAGGGTTTTATGCTCGTAACGCCGCTTCAGATGAGCAATATGGTTAGTATGATTGTTAATAACGGTACATTGTATAAACCTCATGTTCTAAAAGAGGTACGCGATCCTGTTACAAACGCGATTGAAAGTGTTGTAATTCCTGAAGTAATACATCAAAGCAATATAAACCCGGCTGTTTTTGAATATGTACGTCAGGATATGAGATCGGTTGTAACGCAGGGAACGGCGCAATATCCTTTAAATATGCGTACAGTTCAAATCGCGGGAAAGACAGGAACCGCGGAAATTGGTTTATCTGATCGATGGCATTCATGGTTTACGGCTTTCGCGCCGTTTAACAGTACAAACCCTGATGAGCAAATTGTAGTAACGGTAATAATAGAAGCGTCTAATTTTCAGGTTTGGAGAGCTTCATCCGCGACAGCGATAATTTTTCAAGGGTATTTTGGAAACCAGGATTACGACGCGGCAGTGCGTTCCCTGGGTTTTCAACATACATTTTAATCGGAGCGTTTAAATGAGAGTACGTGATATTTTAGGTGTTGATTATTTATTATTGCTTCCTGTTATGGTGCTTTTAGTATTGGGAATTCTTTTTATTTATTCATCCGGAGTTAATTCCGACGGTGTTTTAGTTTCAAGGGAATATTTAAGGCAGATTGTTTGGGCTTCCGCTGGTTTATTCGCCGCGATAGTAATATCATATATCAATTACCGCAGGTTTTATAATTTTTCTATTTATATATATATTATATCTTTATTATTCCTGGTTTATACATTACTTTTTGGTCATGTTATTTATAACGCGGCAAGGTGGCTTAGGTTTGGTTCAATCGGCGTTCAAATGTCCGAGTTTGTTAAATTATCCGTAATAGTTCTGCTCGCGCGTTTCCTCGCGGACACCGATCGCAACAGGGAATCTTTTTCCCGTTTTTTTATAAGCTGTGTAATTGTTTTTATTCCTATGGGTATTGTGCTTCTCCAGCCAGATTTGGGAACCGCGTTAGTCTACATTTCTATTCTTATAACAATGATATTTTTAGCTGGTATTAAAATGCGCTATGTTATGTTTATGATTTCCTGCATGGCAATAACTGGATTTTTTCTTGTTTTACCACTTTGGCAGACATTTATTCTGCGAAAATCTATACCATTACTCGCTATTCTTACCAATTCAAGAGTTATTGTTTTAACTGTACTTTTCTTTCTGGTCATAGCGGTAATCGCGGTTTTTGGTTATATGAAATTTAAAAAGAAGTATTTTTTCTGGGTAGTTTATGTTTCGGCTATTATTGTTTTTTCATTGGCGGCATCTTATGTCGCGCGCGAAGTTTTAAAAAGTTATCAGATAATGCGCCTTATTGTTTTTCTGGATCCAAATGTAGATCCGCGCGGCGCGGGCTGGAATATAATTCAATCGATTACGGCAATTGGAGCGGGCGGTTTTACAGGACAGGGATTTTTACAGGGTACGCAAAGTCATTATCAATTCCTGCCCGAACAAAGTACAGACTTTATATTTTCTATTTTTTCAGAAGAATCAGGTTTTTTAGGCGGTGTTTTTGTTTTTTCTCTTTACCTTTTAATATGTTACAGATTAATTACAATAATGAAAGTTGTTACAGATCCTTTCGCGAGATATGTTTGCGCGGGACTCGCTGGAATGTTTAGTTTTCATTTTATTATTAATGTTGGAATGACAATGGGAATAATGCCGATAACAGGTCTCCCGCTTCTTTTAATGTCTCACGGCGGTTCGTCAGTGATGACTTCGATGATAGGAATAGGCATCGCTTTAAGTATTTTCGTAAGAAGGTACAACCGTTAATGACAAAAAAGTATATTGAACCTCTCAAAGTTCTTGGCGGCAGGCTTTTGGAAGTTGATAAGCCGGCGCGTTATGTTGGAGGTGAAGTTGGTATTCTCGCGAAAAAAGACGCGGATTTTCAAACGCTGATCGCTTTCCCGGACCTTTATGAAATTGGCATGGGAAATCAGGCTTTGCGCATCTTATATAATATATTAAATAATAAACAGGGAATTTCCTGTGACAGGGCTTTCGCTCCCGCTCCTGATTTTGAAAAATTGTTACGTGATAATAATATACCTTTATACGGGCTTGATACGGGAATCAGTCTTTCATCAGTAGACCTTTTAATGTTTACATTGGGTTATGAACTTGGTTTAAATGGAATATTAACAATGCTGGATGTTAGCGGTATTCCAATTCATTGTGATAAAAGAAATGAGAATCATCCTGTTATAATAACAGGCGGTCCCGCTGTTTCAAATCCATTGCCGTATTCTCCTTTTATTGACGCGTTCTGGATAGGAGAAGCCGAAGCCGGTTTTTTTGATCTTGTAAATGAACTAGCTGATCTTAAAAAAAGAGGGCAGGGAAGAGCGGCATTACTTGAAAAATTATTTTTACATCCAAATGTCTGGTTAAAAGGAAAACCAAAAACAGAACGGGCGATATACACAGATTTTTCCCAAAGCGATACATATGTATATCCTGTTCCAAGTATGAAAATAATTCAAAATCACGGAACAATAGAAATTATGAGAGGCTGTCCCAACGGCTGCCGTTTTTGTCACGCCGGTTTTTGGTATAGGCCTTCAAGGCAAAAAGATATAGAAAATATACTGGAACAAACAGACAAAATTATAACCAAAGGCGGCTGGCAGCAGATAAGCCTATCTTCGCTTTCATCAGGAGATTATAACGGTATAGGGGAATTAATAGAATTGTTAAACAATCAATTTAGCGATAAACATGTTTCGTTTCAATTACCGTCATTAAAAGTTTCAAGTTTTTCACTTTCATTACTGGATAAAATCTCTGTTACAAGAAAAAGCGGACTTACCTTCGCTGTTGAAACACCAAAAGATTATTGGCAGATGTCAATAAATAAAGAAGTAACCTGTGATTCTGTTGTTTCAATTCTGGATGAGGCAAGAAGAAACGGCTGGAAGGGAGCCAAGTTTTATTTTATGATAGGGCTTCCTGTCCAGTCAGAAAATTCAGAAAATGAAGAAGAAGCCATTGTTTCGTTTATCGAAGAAGTCGCGAAAAGAACCCGTATGGTTTTTAATATAAATATAAGTGTATTTGTTCCCAAGCCACATACGCCATATCAATACGCTGTTCAAATAAACAATAATGAAGCGGAAAGAAAATTATCATATTTGCGTTCAAAACTAAAACCTATGGGGCATAAGGTAAGTACTTCAGATTTATTAATATCTCAAATAGAAGGTTTATTAAGCAGAGGGGATGAAAAAGCGGGTTTGTTATGCGAGTTGGCGTGGAAAGCGGGAAGCAGGTTAGACCCCTGGAGTGAATACATCAAAAAAGAAGTTTGGCAGGAATTACTTTTGGAATACAATGGAGAAAATGAAATTTCCTGGAATAATATAAATTCATGTGTAAATAAAGAATATCTTGATAACGAACTGGAAAAATCCAAAAACCGGCAAAGGACTTTATCGTGCAAGGAAAAATGTAATTCTTGCGGAGCTTGCAAAGGTACTATTTATCCGCAGGTTATTCCAAAAAAGGCTGTTAACCTTAATAAATTAAAGGTTAACCATAATAAAAATAACAATATAAATGAAGTTAACCGGACAGATCCATCCATTTACAGGGTAATATTTAGTTTCAGTAAAAGCGGCAGTTCTGTTTTTCATGGTCATTTAAGTCTAATAGAAATATTTTCGATGTCCTTTAAAAGAGCCGGTTTACCCGTTAATTATACACAAGGATATAACCCTTTAATAAAGATGGAATTCGCGTCTCCTTTGTCTGTCGGCATTAACGCCGCTTATGAATTTGCCGCAGTTGATTTTTACGAGGATGTTAATATCGATAATTTTATTTCAAGGTTAAATTCATCCTTGCCGCGGGGAATTATTATTGAAAAAGCCGAATGTTTTTACATTAAAAGCGGCATGAAAAAACATTCATTGTCGTCATTATTATGGGGTTTTGAATACGAAGGTAAAAATGGCGCGTTGGATTATGTTAGTTTTAAAGATGAAAAAACTTACAGAAAATCAAGATTGGAAAATGACTGTAAAACAGTTTATGATTTAAAACGCAATGTGGTATTGGCGAAAAATATTACAGGTTCTGGCGAAAGTGAATATATTTCTTATTTTAAAGTTTACAATTTTCTATATAACAACTAATTAATAATCCGTTTTTACGTATATATATTGGTAGACAGAATATACATTATGAATAGTAGAATAGATATGTATTTTATTATATCAAAAACAATAGCCTTTTTAACAGGTATTAATTTAATGCGCGTTTGGAAGCTTAAAAACGCTTATAAAGGTGGGTTTACTATAAACTCTTGTAAAATTCTGCGGGTTCTGCCCTATAGCGACAATATACATTGCGGCGTACGCGTGACCTGTTTGTCCTGTTGATTGCGCGACATCAGCGTTTACCGTTGTAATCGCGTTCGCGTTATTGTTTAATTCAGTTGTATTTCTAAATGATAAATCGTTTACAGGCCTTGATGAAACCAATGTGCTGGATCTGCTCAGGTTAATTAAATTATCGTCATTCAAGGATATTACCGGAAATCCGCCTTGTTCAGTTGGAAAGTTAATCTTTAGATTTCCGCCGCCCGCTCCAATCGCGTATTCCAATTCATAAAATCTTCGGGATGAAAAAGTATTTATATTTGTAATAGAGGTATTATTTGTAATATCAGTAAATGGTAAAAGAAAATTATAATCGCTTAAAAGCGCGGGATTTATAATATTTAAATTGTTCTGATCACCGCCGTCAGTACCGCTTAAATATATTCTGTAAAAAATGACATAACCATTCGCATAATAATATTCACTCGGAATTGAAGGAATATATATTTCCGCGTATGTATTTAATTGAGTAAACCTGTTGTAACCGGAAAGTTCCTGTAATTGCGGTAAAAAATAGTACTCCTCTATTCCGCAAGTTGTGAATAATATACTTATTAATAAAAACCACAGGATTATTAAAAATTGCCTGTGTTTATGTTTTATCATCTTGATTCCAGTTTTATAATTTGATTCCTCGCGAGATTCTGCCAAATAAGCATATTCTGACTGATTGTTTCCTGGCGATCCCAGGGATAATTTATAAGGACAGCCCTGTACTCGGCAAGCGCTTCTGGGTAATTTCCAAGCTGTTCATAAAGTCTTCCAATGTTAAACTGCGCGCGGGGAGCGTCGGGGAATTCAAATTTATGAGAGATACTTTGCCGCAGGTATTCAATAGCCTTCTCCAGTTTACCTTGTTCTTCCGCGCAAATAGCGGCGTTAAAATAAGCGATAGGACCAAGATATGTTTTAACCCCTATTTCTGCCGATTTTACCCACGCTTCTTCAGCCTGATTCCATTGCTTTCTCGCGGAATATATATGCCCGACATTCGACCATGCTTTACTTCCGGCGAACCCTTTATTATTTCCCGCGAATACTTCCATTTTTGAAAGTAAAATGTTTACTTCATTCGCGTAATAATCATCGAATAAACCAAACCGCAGTTTTTCAAATTCTTCATTTAGTATCTCAACTTCGGCAATCGCTTGTTTATTTAAATGATCACTGACCAGAAAATAAACTATAAATCCCACAAATAAAACAATAAATAAACCAAAAACTACAAATATTCCTTTTCTGTTTTTTTGGACAAAATTATTGATTTTTTCTCCAAAGTTTTCTTTTTCTACTTTCTGCATTATCCTACTCCTTAGGTGTTATATTAAGCTCTTTTATTAATCTTGACAAATAAGTGCGCTGTATGGCAAGTGCCCTGGCTGTCTCTGTCTGGTTCCAGTTGTTTTCCTCCAGTACCTTATTTATAAAACTGGTCTTAAAAACATTAATGGCGTTTTTTAAATTCCTTTCAATTATGTCTCCTTCATTAAAGGAATCTGAGTGTTTTAAAAAAAGATCCTCAGATCCTATCCATTTATTCTTACCTATAATACAGGCACGTTCAATACAGTTTTGAAGCTCTCGTATATTTCCGGGCCATGAATAGGAAAGCATTGATTCTAAAGCCTCATCGGAAAAGCCGTTAAACTGCTTTTTAGTTTCCCTCATAAAATTATCCAGAAAATAATCCGCCAATTCCGGAATATCTTCGGTACGCTGGCGAAGAGGCGGAATAAAAATCGGCAGTACATTTAACCGGTAATATAAATCCCCCCTAAACTCGTTTTTTTTAACCTGTTCTTCAAGATTTTTATTTGTCGCCGCGATTATTCTTACGTTTACCGTGATCGTTATATCAGAACCAACTTTTTCAAACTTTCTTTCCTGAATAACACGCAATATTTTCGCCTGTAATGAAAACGGTAAATCGCCTATTTCATCAAGGAACAATGTACCGCCGTCCGCAAGCTCAAATCTTCCTTTTCTGTTTGAAATGGCGTTTGTAAACGCTCCTTTTACATGACCAAATAATTCACTTTCAAGCAGACCTTCCGGTATAGCCGCGCAATTAACTCTGACAAACGCGGCTTCGTTACGCGAGCTTTTTAAATGAATCTGCTCGGCGAATAGTTCTTTTCCTACTCCGCTTTCTCCAAGCAATAATACGGAAGAATCGGTTTTCGCTACCTTTTCGATTATTTCCATCTTTTCAAGGATGACAGGACTTTTGGTAATCAGAGTATTAAATCTATTTACTTCGATCTTTGACAGCATGGCCGTCCTTAATATCTATTCTTCTTGAGAACCTTTAGATTTAAGAACAGAGCCAAGCGTATAAGTAGAATCAGAAGCCTCTTCCTCTGTCATATAACGGGAAATATCTTCTTTTTGTACCCTCTTCTGATTATCACGAATTGAAAAGGCAACTTTTTGTTTATCGCTCTGAACTTCATGTACAATCGCTTTTACTGTATCGCCAACCTTGTATTTTTTTAGAGCTTCATCAGGATTATCTTCACGTTTTTCAACAAGATTGGTTTTATGAATAAGACCTTCTATGCCACCCGGTACTTTTAAGAATAAACCAAAATCCGTAATGGATGTAACTTCTCCTTCTACTGGTGAACCGGGTTTATAATTTTCATTGAAGTTTTTCCATGGGTCTTCTGAAAGCTGTTTTACGCCAAGTTTGATATTACGGCTACCTGTATCAATAGACAATACCATAACTTCAATTTCCTGTCCCGCGGCGATATCCGGATTTTTTCCTTTCCTTGTCCATGACATATCATCGGAATGCAGGAATCCATCGATACCTTCATCAAGTTCTACAAAGGCTCCAGCGTTTGTTACTTTAACGATTTTTCGCTTAATTCTTGTTCCTGCCGGGTATTTTTTCTCGATTGTTTCCCAGGGGTTATCCTGAACCTGTTTTAAACCGAGCGATACCCTGCCCGCCTGAAGATCGTAACCGAGTATCATACATTCAACAACATCGCCGGATTTTAACATGTCCTGCGGTTTTTGAACTTTCTTTAACCATGAGAATTCTGATATATGCGCGAGTCCTTCGATACCTTCTTCAAGCTCAATGAAAGCGCCAAAATCGGTAAGTTTTGTTACTTTGCCTTTTACAACATCGTTAACTTTATATTTCTTTTCAAAGTGCACCCAAGGATCATCTGAATAATGTTTTAGCGAAAGATTGATTCTTTTTTCCTGACGATCTATTCGAATAACTTTTAATTTTATTTCCTGACCTTTTTTTACAAAATCTTTTGGACGTGTAACATGACCCCAGCTCATATCGTTGATGTGCAGAAGTCCGTCAAAACCGCCAAGATCGATAAAAGCGCCGAATGAGGTGAAACTTTTTACAGCTCCGGTTACATCAGTGCCTATGGGTGTATTTTCAAAAAAGTCGATTCGTTTACGGTCGAGGTCTTCTTCCATGAATTTTCGCCTGTTAACAACGATGTTAATTTTTCCGTCGGAATAAAGACGTTCAACATAAACACGAATTTTTGTGTTTATAATTTTTTCGGGTTTGTCCAGTTTTTGAACATCAGCCTGACTTACAGGAAGGAAAGCGTGAACTCCCGCTCCAAGATTAACATCAAAGCCGCCTTTTACCTGCTTTTCTACTTTTCCGTCAACAGCTTTTTTATCCGCGAACGCTTGACGAAGATTTTTCCAGAAAAGTTTCGCGTCTGCTTTTTGTTTTGAGACAATAACTTCGCCGTGTCTGTTTTCTTTCGCGACAAGAATAACTGATACACTGTCGCCTATATTTGGAATCTCAGTAAATTCTGATATTGAAATTTTTCCTTCAGATTTATAACCAACATCAATAAACACCTGATCGGATGTAACTTGAATTACCTTGCCGTCAATGAGCTGACCTTCTTCAAGCTGTTCAAGCGACTTTAGGTATTCTTCCTGTAATTGAGTTTGAATGTTTTCCCCATCTTTTTGATTCGTGTCCGTAGGGGTACCTTCTCTAACGGTTTCAGTTGACACTTCCTTCTCTGCCATTCTCTTTCCTTAATAATTTAGTCTATATTCTCTTTTAATCTCTCATAAACTTCAATAATGGTCAAGTCACTTGTATCAAAATAATGAACTCCCTCGCCGATTTTTAGGCTTCCTTCGACCTTATTTTTGTCAATTTCGTCCCTTTTTAAAATAGCGTCTTTTATCTCCTGAAGGGATAAATTTGATACTCCCTGCTCAAAACGCCTTTTAGCTCTTGAATCAGCTGAAGCGTCCAGATAGAAACGGTGTTCGGCATTCGGGAAAACAACGGTAGTCATATCCCTGCCCTCCACCACTATGTTCTGTTCTTTTGCAAGAAAACGAACCAAATCGTTTACTATGTGTCTTACAGGGACAATAGCGGACAATGGAGAGGAAAAACGGTCTATTTCGTCTGTATGAAGGAGTTTTGTTACATTTTCGCCGTTTAAAAATACTTCATCTTTTTGATATGATATGTTTACATTTTTCGCGAATTCAATGATTTTTTCGCTGTCATTTAAATCGATTTTCGCTCGGATACAGCCAAGCGTAATCGCCCTGTATAATTTACCTGAATTTATATATGTAAATTCCTGACCGTCTTGTCCTTTCAGTTTTTCCGCTAAAAGCTTGGCGATAGTGCTTTTCCCCGAACCCGCGGGTCCATCAATAGCTATAACCATGTTTTACTCCTAATTTAAAATATATTCAAAAATAATCTCACACGGAGGCACAAAGGCACGGAGATTACGATAATTACTAAACTTTTTTCTTTCCTCCGTGTCCTCCGTATTTCTCCGTGAACTCCGTGTGATTTAAATTCGATAGTTCCTTGTCTGTTAAAGGGCGGCAGGTGCCTTCGGCGAGGGTGCCGAGTTGTACAGAACCAATTCGCACTCTTCGTAATAGACACGGGTGCAGGTGAAAGCGCGAGAAAACCCGCCTAATTTCACGGTTTTTGCCCTCGATTAGGATAATACGAAGGCTTTTGCGTCCGGTTCTTTGAGCGGATTTTGCCTTGTAATGTACGTCTTCTATTGTTACACCGTTATTAAACGCGTCGATAACCTCATCAGAAATTATACCTGTAGCTTCCACGATATATTCTTTTTCCAGAGCTGTACTTGGATGTCCAAGCCGGGACGCGAAATTACCGTCATTAGTGAAAAAAATTAATCCGCATGATAAAAAGTCCAGTCTTCCTATACTGTAAAGCCTTTCTGTTACGTGTGATGGAATCAGGCTTAAAGCGAGCGGACGGTCTTGCGGATCGGAAGAACTGCATATAAACCCGGGTGGTTTATTTAAAGCGTAATAAAGTTTACGGTTTTCAAGAAAAAGGGGTTTTCCATCAAGAAGGATTACATCACCTTCCTGTACCTTACTCCCCTGCGTTGTGATTACAATGCCGTTTACAGAAACCCTTCCCTGCGCGATTATATCTTCCGCAGCTCTTCTGGACGCGACTCCGGCATGTGAAAGATAAACCTGTAATCTCAACCAACTATCCTTCTAATTCAAATTTTTCTATATCACTTTCTCCAAGTTTTGGAAGATCCGCGATTGAATTAAGATGAAAGATTTTTAAAAATTCTTTTGTAGTGCCGTACATTACAGGGCGTCCGGGGATATCTTTTTTTCCGGCTTCACGGACAAGACCTTTTTCCAAAAGGAGGCGAATCATGTTGTCCGCGGATACGCCTCGAATTTTTTCGATTTCGGCGCGTGTTACCGGCTGAGAATACGCTACAATAGCGAGTGTTTCCATTGCCGCCCGCGAAATTTTTCCTTCGTTCTTTTTACCGTAGCGTTCTTTTAAACTATCCCAGTATTCGCGTTTGATGGAAATGCACACACCTCCGCCAACACGGGTTAATTCCAAACCGCAGTCAGCTTGCGCGTAACGCTCACTTATATTTTCCAGCGCGGCAGTTACTATTTCTTTGGAAAGACCTCCATACCTCGCGATCGCGCCTTCGTCAACCGGATCACCTTC
>WQXE01000052.1 GCA_009784995.1 Treponema sp.
AAAAACGCGCCGAAGCGCAAAAGAGAATTATTCAAATTAACGCGGCATAATTAAGAGAATTAAAGTCCGCGGATTTTCACGGATTAAATATAATCAACGTTAATCTGCGTCGTACCGCAGGTACGCAATCCGCGGATACTTTATTTTCTGTACGTAAGATGGATTATACTTCAAAGTCCCAGATCTTTTCCGATCAATATAACTTTTATTCTGCCTTCGGGTTTGCAAAAACGTGTCGTTACAAAAAATGAACAAATTGTATTCGGGCTAAGACAGTCGGCGCAAGTTCCGTTTTCGTTACAGGGGGTTTTTACAGAAGGAAACCTTTGAACGTTTAAAGGAGCCGCGATTGTTCTCGCGCGGGTGACGGCGTCTTCCAATGTTTTTACAACTTTGTTCATACCGCAAACAATAATTACCTGTTTGGGACCGTAAATCATCGCGGCGACTCTATTGCCGTTTCCGTCGATGTTAACAAGCTGGCCGTCTTCGCTTATCGCGTTTGTGCCGCAAAGATAAGTGTCGCATAACAAAGAACGGCGCATTATTTCCGTTCGCTCTTCTCCTGTGGCGGCTTTATCCCTGTCCAGCAAATTAAAACCCTCTTTTTCAAGCCGCTGTAAAATACCAAGACCTGTCAATGTAAGTGAGCCACCCCAGGAAACCTGATGGTCTTTTGGGATAAGCGAAAATATTTTTTCTGCCGCTTGCGATTCTTCGTCAAAATAATACGGATCAAAGCTTCGCTCTTTTAAAGCTTTTACGACCTTTGGAGCGAGTTTTGAATACCTTTGCTCTGATAGTGTTCTCATGAAATAAGTATATCAGAAAATTAAAAATAATTGTCAATGCTCAGCGGAATGATCGTTTTCTTTACGGTAATAAATCAATGTAATAATAATTCCCGCCAACAAAAATACCATGTTCAAAACAAACGGCAGGTTTCTTGAAATATCGGAAAGGATACCGCCGATCCAGCCAAAAGGAGCGGCTATAGATAAAACAATCATAAACCTAATTGCCATAATTCTTGCTCTTTCCGCCGGGTTTACATAAAGTGAAATTAACGATTCAGATAACATTCCAAGTATACCAAGACCAAAGCCGTCAAAAACAAGCGAAAGAAAAAGTAATGGAAATTTAATTATTCCTTCAACAGGAACCGATAAAAGTAAACCTTGTCCGATAATATACGCCGCGAACCCAAGAAGAAGAGGCATTTTTAAAAGCCCCTTTGACAATCTGGGAATAACAAAAAATAAAAATACAATTGCCAAAACCGATCTAAAAACCATAAATAGCGGCAATAAAGAAGCTTCTACAAGAAGTTTTTTATTTACAATAATTTGCCAGAATGTACCGTTTATCATTCCTACTATTCCCGCTAAAGCCGCGATCATAATGGCAAAAACCATTCCCTTTGAACGAAGAATAATTTTTAGAACATCACCGTAACCGCCGGCAAGTTCAAAAATATTTTTATTTTTTGTTTCAAGCATTCTGTTTCTTCCAATTCCTGTTTCTCTTGATACAAGATAAAGAATCAAGATTTTTAACGACATCAAAATAAAAGCGTTAATAAAAAGAATTCTAATGGCGGGAACAAGGGTTAATTTTGAAATTAATATCGATGAAATCGGAGCGAAAAAAGCGGAAAATTGACCAAAAGCGATAATGATAGAAAATATTTTTGTTGTTTGTTTTTTTTCGGCGTCTTCGATTAAAAGACATGTCCATGAATTAGATGTAACGGCAGTCGCTCCGTTTAAAAGAGCCGCGATAAAAAAGAAAGTAAAACCTTGAGCGTTAAACCAAATTAAACTTGGAATACTCCACGCGATAATATCAAAAATAGCTGTCGCGTTTCTTCTTCCCATTTTATCGGTAACAGGACCGCTGAAAAAAGAAAAAACAATCTGCGAAATCATATTGATGGTAACAATAAAACCTATTCGGGTATCGGTTAATCCCAAAGCCAGCATAAAAACAGAAAGGTAGGGCATACACAAATTCATGGAAAGTCCCCAAAGAGGTTCTGTGTAAACACAAGCTCTGGGGTTTCCTTTTAAATTTTTTAAAGTAGAAAATAATGAATCTGACATATATTTTTAAAAAACCTGTTCCAAAACATAAAAGACACTTTTATCTGTGCCAAATATAATTCTTTTTCCCGCTATAACAGGAGCGGAAAGAATGCAACCTTCGGTTTCCATTTGCCATAAAAGCCTTCCGTCCCTAGCGGAGACGCAGACAAATTTCGGCGGATTATAATCGTCTCCTAGAAGACCAAAATAAACTCTGCCGTCCGCTATAGTCGGCGGGGAGCTTATGGGCATTTCAAAATTATGTTCCCATCTTAATTGACCGGTTCCAACATCAAAAGCGCGGGCAAGATTATCTCCTCCTGTAAATATAACTAAATCCCTCCATACAGCGGGCGCCATAAAATCGAGGATATTTAAGTTTCTAATAAAATAGTAATAAGTATCATCAAAGTCAGCAAAGTTTAGGATTCCATCAAGATAGTGCCGCCAAACCAACTGCCCGGTATGACGATTATACGCGTGATACCCAAGATACATTCCTTCCCAATAAAGATTCGCGGTTCCCATAAACATTAAATCTCCCTGTACGGCGGAAAACGAATACCAAATTGCATCCAAATCATAATAATCAAAGTACCAAAGAAATTCTCGTTTTTTTATATCATAAGGTCCAATTAATTCCACTCTTGGACCTGTCGCGAAATAAATTATTCCATCATTAATAAGAAATGTAAAATTATACCAGCCGGGGTTTTCGATTCGAAATTGTTCTACACCCTGCGGGGAGAGAAAATAAAACGCGTCAGCGTCCCCGACAAATATAATGTAATCTTCGTAACGCTGTACCTGTGAATTGATTTGACTTCCTATTTGAAAATTCCAAACCTCTTTTCCGGTTTGTAAACAAAGAGCGTAAAGCTTTCCGTCTTTACAGCCAAAGTAAACATGATCTTTATCGGCATAGGGAACTGAATTAATTTCGGCTCCGCTTTTAAATACCCATCGCATAAAACCGCTTTCTACATCTAACGCGTAAAAGTTTCCGTCATCGGAACCAAAAAATATTGTGTCACCGATTACAACCGGCGGATTAAGAGATCGAATACTGTTATCTCCGCTTTGAAGATTAATTTTCCAGCGTATTCCAAGCGGCGGAGTGACGCGTGTATAACTGACTCCCCGCCCGCCTTCGCCGCGAAATGTAATCCAGTCGTTGTTACGAGCGCAAGAAGTAAATGAAATAATACCGAAAAAAATAATACACAAGATAATCACACGGAGGCACAAAGGCGCTGAGAACACGGAGTAATATAATATGTTGGGTTTAACATTCATCATAAGTATGCAAGCCCCCTTAAACTGATTAAGCGTTTAATGACATGATGTAAACCACGGCGGCGGGTGGACTTAAGTATGTTTTGATATTCTTGCCATAATAAATTAAGTTTTTCATTCATTTCAATCGGATCATTAAACTGGCGCCATCGTAATTCCGAATACAAATCCGCGAATTTTTTTAAATACGGATTTTCTTTAGTTTCAATACTAAATTCTTCCCTTTGCGCTCTTTGCGTCCTTTGCGTCTTTGCGAGAACTCTTCTTTCAAAAAATAATTCATTATATTCATGAGCTGTTTTGGATGCGGGTTTTATCGGCTGACCATCCGCGGCAAGGCGTGAAAGCAGCAGTAAGTACAAAAACCTCGCTCGAGTACGCGCGTTGTTCTTTTGATTTTTATAACCAATGTATAAAATCAATTCGCGTCCATAACGTAATACATATGCGCAAACAAAAGCAAAGATTACAAGAGCAATTATTACTCTTCCTACAGCCTGCCAGGGAAATTTTCTAATTTGCGATAAAGTGCGGTTATCAGAGAAAGTAGGAATTACTACATCCCAATTACTAAAATCACCGTCACCAACCGGAGGTATGGCAAAAGATGTCGATTCGAAATCGAGCCAGCCATAATCGGGGATATAAAACTGTGTCCATGAATGACCGTGCAGGTTTGTTACCATGTATAAATCATCAAACGGGAACTGCTGTAAAACAGGAATCCTCGCGCGTAAATTCGCCAAACCTCTAAGATGCGCTTGAGTTTGAAGCCCTTCCGCCGCTAAATAACCAGTTACAACACGGGAAGGTATTCCCGCTATCCTTCCCAAAAGAGCCAGTGTATTTGAAAACTCAACACAATCGCCTTCTTTGGAATTAAAAAGAAAATCTTTTAAATCGGCAATGGAAGATTCATTATCATAAAAAAGGTTATATTGAAAATCAGAAAAACCAACCAGTATAGCGATAATAGTTTCTAGATATGTTGAACGATTTGAACGCACAGGCTGTATTGTTTCTTCTTCATCTCCAAAAATTAATTTTAAATATTGATCATTATTAATAATAACTTCCCGGTTATTTCGCCAATTAGTTAATACATTATTTAAAAAGGTAGTAAACTCTTTTAGATCATCTTCTTCCAACGGCAGTTCAAGATAATGTGAAAGAGTATTTTTTTCACGTTCACTAAGTATGCGTGTTGGAGTATTAACAAGCATTAAAGGATCGCCCGCGTGAGTATATGAAACCACCTGATGAACAAAGCGCAAAGGACCTGAATCTTCATTTAATATTGTAGGATCAATTTCTACAGGACGGTAAGGCAGATATTTATGGCTCAAAGTAGAAAGCGAAAACACTTCCTGTTTTTCTCTATTCATTTCAAATTCGCGGTAATCTGATTCATAATCGTTATCAGACCATGTAATAAAAAACCTTTGATGCGCCAATTCGTTTAACGGTTCATTAAGACTTATAATAAAACCATATACAGGATCAAGCTGCCCCCGGTAATATTCGCTCATATAAACCGGCTCTCTTTTTGAAGCGACAATTTTTACCATATATTGACGGTTATCGGAGGATCCCCCGCCCCTTCCCTGCCAATGTTGTTCAGGGATACCGCGCAATTCTCCGTTTCTGTTTTCACTGCGGGGAAGAGTTCTTCTGCCGCCGCCTCTTAAAGGAATACTACGATCTGTATCAGACGGACGAATCCTTTCGGGTATTCTTTCCGGGACTAAATTTTCTACAATAATATTCCTTACAAAATCGGGCGGCAGAACAAAAAACGCGATAACAAGCGCCGCTAACGCCGCTAATATAAAAATTAATCCTTCTTTCCATATCTTAACAAAACTTTTATAAAAAAAGCATAAATAAATAATCACGCAATGGAATAAAAAAACAACCGCTGTCCAAACAAGAATAAATTGCGTTAAAGCGATACTCTGTCCCGCGATTTCTTCTCCCGAACGTGACAAAACCAAAAGACGCAAACATACCCATGTTAAAAAGAAAGGTTCAAGTGATGTCAGTTTAGTAAATTTAACGAACAACGGTGTTTGGTAAAATAATGAACGTTGAAATAAAAACATGGTAAATGTAAAACTAATTAAACCAGCGGCAAAAAACTGAAGTAATCCAAAACCGCTCGCGCCTGCGATTAATGAAAATATAAACAATAAAATAAACGCGAGAATACATTTAAACAATAATTTTATTTTATTCTCAGGAATAATGGCAAATAAAGCCATAAGAGGAATAACAATTAACCATTGTATAATACCGGTGTGATCAAAGGAAATTGAAATCCCGGGATGAATAAATATTAATACAATAACACTAAAATAAAGTAACAACCTTAAGATAAATAAAACTATAAACGGAATATTAATTAACTTTTTCATTTAAACGCCTTACTTGTTATTCCATATGAAAACGCGACTTGCGCGTAAAACATTTCTACCTTGTTTGCCTGAACACCAAGAGGTTTTATTTTTGGACGTTTCAGCCACCCGGCGGGAATAGTTAAACCCATTTGTCCAAAATCGGAAATATGAAGAGTTTCTGTTTCTACTTTGCTGTTAACTTCAAACGGCTGAACAATAAAAAGAGTAACAGGTCTTGGATTACACGCGGTAATAAAAGCGGGTAGGGTTTTATCGCGGGCGGTAGAGAAAATATATAAATCTCCGGCACCGGGTTTAATCGCAGTCTCATACTGCGGCGGAAAAAATGAAATACCCGCGAGAGCATCCAGAAAAAGCTCAAGTTCATCCATGTTAGAAATTTCCCAACTGCCGTTCGCAGATCTTACATCAAAAATAAATGATGAGTTCTGTTCCAAAAGGCTTCTTATAAAATAAGTAAGCCGCGCTTTGGCTCGATCTAAAAGCCATAAACTTTCCAAAGATACCAGCGAAGTTTCTTTTCTCTTTTTATTTTCAGAATCAAAAGAAGCGAAGTTTCGAAAGTGTACTTCAATTCTGCTTACCTTTTCCTGATTATCTGTAGAGATACGAGTAATTAGCGAATCGATTTTTTCTGAACTTTTCCAGTTTATGTCACGGTAACGATCGCCGGGTGTATATTCTCTCATGTAGTAGCGTTCAATATCAGCGGCGGGTTTATTTCGCTTGTCTTCGGCTCCTGTCTGCGCGTTTATTTGTGTCTTTTTACCAAAACAAGGAGCGCTCCTTACATTCACAGTTCTATGTTGAGTCTGTCCGCATGGAAAAGAAAAAAAACCAAAAATATCACGCAGTTTACAAAAGCCCTCTCCATGAAAAACTCCCGCCATTGGAAACTCCAGAGGTATTTGTGCCGATGTTTCTCTCCTTATAACAGATGTTTCAAGTGATACAATACATCTATTTTTATTTTCCGCCGCCAAACCGTCAGGATAAAAATGTCCTTGTAAATAATAATGTAATCTAAAAAATAAAGGAACAGAAACATTTAAACCTGTAACAATTGTTTGCTCATCATTGCAAGCAGTTAAAGGAGAAGGAGTTTTCCAATTGCTCTCTAAAGTTTTAAACTTTTTAGTTTTCCATATACCAATAACGGCAATGACAAGAAGTAAAAGAAGCGCCGTAGAGGAAATTACAATCTCATAGGAATTACGCGAAAGCAGGGAGCGAATTAACATGATTAAGGAAACAAAAAGAACGACCGCGCCCAACGGTGTAATGATTGGATTAAAGCGGGTTAAAATAAAGCCGCGTTTAAGCATTATTGATCCTGCTTCAGCACCAAAGCGACAGGTTCGACAGGCGCTGAAGTTAAAATACTTTGTAATGGCGTTTCCGGCGGTATGGAAGGATCACGGGTAATTATACGGTGCGCCATCGCGGAAATAAAAACTTCTTTAATTATATCGATAGGAACATAATCCATACCGCGGCACAGAGCCAGCGATTTCGCGAGCCTTGAGATACGCACACCGGCGCGCGGGCTTGCGGGTGTTTCAATGTCAGGGTGTATCCTTGTAAACCTGACGCAGTTTACAAGGTAAGAAGTAACATCGGGATGCATCTGCACATCGTCTACCATTTTTTTCCATCGGATTAAATCCGCGCTGTCGATAACACTTTTAAAATTATCCCACGCGTCAATTTTTCCATGTTGATTAATAATTTTGGTTTCATCCTCCGCTGATGGGTAACCTAATGAAAGGCGAATCATGAATCGGTCAAGTTGAGGTGTGGGAAGCGGAAACAAGTGAACACCTTTCAGGTTCATTGTCGCGATAATAAAAAACGGATCTTTTAAGCGATACAATTTACCTTCGATTGTAATGCTCTGTTCTTCCATCACCTGGAAAAAACTTCCCTGTGTTTTTGGAGTAAGCAGATTAATTTCGTCGCATAAAACAAAGTGAGCGAACACGGGACCCTTGTTAAAAATCATCTCTCCCGAATGTCCGATGAAACGGTTAAATCCAAGTATATCCTGCGGAAGCAGATCAACCGTACACTGGATACGGCTAAACCCTTCCATTTTGACTTCATCTTTTTTATTACCACTGGAACCGGAAGCGCCGGAACGCACTTTTTTTGAACGGCTGGATTTAGTAGAACTATCTTCAACTTTTGTTTCCAAAGCGGCGTCGCTAACAGTAGCCAAATCTTCAGGTCGCCATTTAATTGACGCAGCCAATGCTCTTGCAAGCGAGGTTTTACCGACACCGTGCGAGTCAGCGAGGATAACATGCCCGCCCGCTATTTGGGCGGCAATAATATATTCCAGCTTTTTAGCGTCCACCGAAATTAAGTTTCTGATGTTGTTTATCAACAGTTCTATCGATTGTTTTACTTGCACAGCCATGTTTAATGGTAGGATAAATTTTAAGATTCAACAAGCCTGTTAATTTTAATCCAATCAGGCGCTGAAGTGGCTGCTTCGCAAAAGTTCCCTGGGTTTACTTCCTTGCGCGGGACCGACTACTCCAAGGTGTTCCATTTCGTCAATAAGACGGGCGGCACGGTTAAAGCCGATTTTTAATCTGCGTTGAATGAAACTGGCGCTTGCCTTACCCTGGTGCATAACAATTTCCAGAGCTTTTTCGTACAATGGATCGCTGCCGTCAGAAAATAGTGATATATTTGAATCATCTTCATCATCTTCAAAGAAAATTTCATCGTCGATATAATCGGGCTCACCAAAAGTTTTTACATGTTCAACAACAGCTTCAACTTCTTCTTCGGAAATAAACGCGCCCTGCATACGAATCGGGAACGGATCAACAGGACCTGAATAGAGCATATCTCCCTTTCCTAAAAGTTTTTCCGCTCCTACCATATCAATAATAATGCGGCTGTCAGTTTTACTGGCAACCATGAACGCGATACGGCTTGGAATATTGGCTTTAATAAGCCCTGTAATAACATCAATCGAAGGGCGCTGTGTCGCTAATACAAGGTGAATACCTACAGCTCGGCACATCGCGGCGATACGAGCGACAATAGTTTCAAGTTCTTTTCCGGTAGTTGTCATAAGGTCAGCGAACTCATCAATAATAATAACGATGTAAGGCAGTTTTTCCTGCATAACATTTTTTTCTTTGATTCGTTTGTTGTAACTGCGGATATCGCGTACTCCCATTTTATCAAGACAGGCATAACGCCGTTCCATTTCATATATACAGTATTGAAGAGCCTGAAACGCTTTTTTGGATTCTGTAATTACAGGCGTTAAAAGGTGCGGAATATCATTATACAATTTTAATTCTACAATTTTAGGATCGATAAGAATAAGCCTGCATTCAGATGGATGAAGCTGATACAGTATCGAAAGTATTATTGAATTGACGCATACCGACTTCCCGGAACCTGTAGCTCCCGCGATTAAAAGGTGCGGCATTTGAACAAGATCGACTGTATGCGCTTCTCCTGTAATATCTTTTCCCATAACAATTGGAATACCCATTTTACCTTCGGAGCGTTGAAGCTCGCCCTCGATAATTTCTTTAAAAGAAACAATGTTTCGTTTCGCGTTTGGAACTTCGATACCAACAGCGTGTTTCCCGGGTATGGGAGCGACAATACGCACAGATGACGCGGCGAGGCGCAAAGCGATATTATCCTGCAAGCCGACAATTCTTGAAAGTTTTACTCCGGGCGCGGGCAGGATTTCGAACATTGTAATAACAGGACCTTTTCTAATTCCTGTAACTTCCGCCTGTATTTTAAATTCTTCCAGTGTTTGTTTTAAAGCAATCGCGGCGTCTTTTGTAGCCTGGTCGATTATCCAATATTCACCATCAGGATATTCGTTTAATATATCAACAGGGATTTTATATTTTTTATATTTAAAACTTCCCGCCGAAGAAACTTTTTTTCGAACCTGTTCTCCATGCGCGGCGGCAGCGGCTTCAGCTTCATCTAACATACGCGTAACATCATCATCTTCATCAATATTATCTTGCTCAATATCATCTTGATCAAGATCAACATGATCGATATTAATTGGATCTTGTTCTTCATGTTCTACAGTTATTAATTCATCAAGATCAGAAACATCATCCACAGAAGCGTGTTCCGCTTTTAATTCCTCAACTTCGATATCATCATTTATAATACCGGAATCTGTAATTACTCCCAAATAAGAAACAATAGGATTTGGGAATTTTATTACAGGCTTTATTATACTTTGATCATCATGGTTATCGATAATTTCATTTTCCGCGATTTCTTTTTCAAAAGCGTAAACCCGCGGTGAAGGAAGAAAATTTGTACGACGGCGAACAGCTTTTTTAACTTTAAAGAAAATCGTATTTCTTAAAACTTGAATAAAAAGAATTTCCATAACAGTGATAGTTATAATTAATAAACTGAATCCTGTTTTCCCTGTAAAATCCAAAAGAGCGGATTGCGCGGATCGAATCTCAAAATCACGTATAAAAGTAAACCCGATCGCCAAAGTTAAAAATGGCACAATCATACTATTTAAAAAAAAGATTCTATCAGGCTTCCAGCGGGGATCTGCCAGAATAAAAGCCGCGTAAGCGAAATACGCTGGAATCAAAAGTGAAAGAATTCCAAAAGAACGGACAAAAAATGTACCTGGTATAACAGGGAAAAAACCTGTTCCAAACAAGGCTGAAAATATAGAGAAAATTACAAAAACACTGGAAAAACCAAAAAAAACCGCCAGCGAAACAGATATGGCACGAAATTTAAAATAGCCATCGGTAGAAAATCTGTGTTTAAAATTTCGAAAAAACCGCAATGTCTACACCTCTGATTATATTTTCGGCAGATTTTGTGGTAGAATAAATAAAGTATTATGGTAGATATATTAATCGGCAATGCAAAGACCCCGACACAACCTCCGAATTGCCTGAAATGCGTTTATTTTAAGATTAAATATGATCCCAGATTTCAAGGATCATGCGCGAGATCATGCGAAATATTTTCCATTAATTGCATGAATTTGCCGTCGCAGGAAGTTTATAAGGCGACTGGCGCGAACTGTCCCAGTTTTATATTAAAAGAAGGGTTAAAATAGTTATTAACCGCGCATTATTAGGCGCCTACACACGTTCCTACAGCTTTCGCGGTATCAATCATATAATGATTGGTTGGAACATTTTTAACCTTTCCTTCTGGAACGCTTAAATCGACAGATGTTATGTCATTACCTGTAAGAGCGACCATACGTCCGTACTTTCCCGCCGCGAGAAGTTCCACAGCGGCAGTGCCAAGACAGGTCGCGAGAACGCGGTCTGACGAGCTTGGAATACCCCCCCTTTGCATATATCCCAAAACGGTAGCGCGAGTTTCCATTCCAGTTTCTTCGTTTATTTCGCGGGCAATACGATAAGCCGCTGAAGGACCTGTTTCATTACGGTATTTTTTCCTGTCTTTTTTGTCCATTTCGGCTTCATCAACAGACATCGCGCCTTCGGCGACAACTACTATAGAAAATGTTTTGCCGGACTTCGTTCTTTTTTCCAAATGCTGACCAATAACACGAATATCGTAGGGGATTTCAGGAAGCAAAATAACGTCTCCTCCGCCCGCGATTCCAGCGTACAACGCAAGCCAGCCGGCTTTGTTTCCCATAAGTTCGATAACGATAACACGGCTATGGCTCTGAGCCGTAGAATGAAGCCGGTCGATTGCTTCGGTGCCGATAGCTAAAGCCGAATGGAAACCGAATGTCCTGTCGGTTCCGACAATGTCGTTATCGATTGTTTTTGGAAGCCCAATTATATTTAAGCCCTCGCGAGAAAGTTTAGAACCCGTAGTATTGGTGCCATTCCCTCCGATTACAACAAGACAGTCAAGTTTAAGTTTTGAATATGTATCCACAATCGCGGAAACTTTTTCGCTGGCGGGTTCATCTTTATCGGTAGGTCCAAACGGTTTTTCCCTGCTTGAACCAAGTATGGTTCCGCCTCTTGTTAAAATACCGGAAAAATCATCAGGGCGAAGAACCTTTGTATCTTCATCAATAAGACCCTTAAAGCCTTTTGCAATACCGATAATTTCCATATCATAGCGGTCATGAGCTGCACGGCATACGCCTCGAATAGCGGCATTTAAACCGGGACAATCCCCGCCTGCCGTTAAAATGCCAAATCTCTTTGTAACACTAAGCGCAGACATATTATATCTCCTTTGCTTCGTTCCAATATTTGTCCATTATACACAAATTTTCTTTTTTCATCTCCTGTCCAGCTTCTTTCATTTTCTTTTCTACATATTTAAAACGATCAATAAACTTGCTGTTGGTACGGCGCAGAGCGGCAGAAGGTTCGACTTTTAAAAAACGGCAAAGATTGATTACGCTGAAAAGCAAGTCACCAAGCTCTTCTTCAAGTTTATGGTAGCAGGTACCATTTTTCTCTAGTGTATCATTGTTGCCTGGTACACCATATATAGCGTTTTCGTTTTTCTTTATTTCCGCCTGTACTTCATTAAATTCTTCTTTTATTTTCTCGATTACGCCTTCTGTGTCCTGCCAGTCAAAGCCAACCTTTGAAGCTTTTTTTTGAAGTTTAAAAGAGCGTTCCATCGGCGGAAGCGCGGCGCTTACTTCATCAAGTATCGATTCTTTGGGTTTGCGTCCTTCCTGTTCAATTTTAATTGTTTCCCAATTATTTAAGATTTCTGCTGTATCTTTTACTTTTACATCGCCAAATACATGAGGATGGCGGCGAATCAGTTTTTCATTTACTTTGGTTAACACATCAGCTACAGAAAACTTTTTTTCTTCTTCGTGCATAAAACTAAT
>WQXE01000053.1 GCA_009784995.1 Treponema sp.
AGTCAATATTTATGATTTCTTCTTCTTCGTCATCATCTTCTTCCTCATCTTCTTCTACTTCATCAAGATCAGAAAGAGCGCCTGTATCTTCTGTGTTAAAGTAATCTTCTTCGCCTTCGGCTGATTCTTCGTAATATAAAATACGCGAACAATACGGACAGAAAACAAATTCCTCTCCTATGCGTACTTCATTCGCGAATTGTACAGGTAATATCATGTGGCATCCAAGACAAACATTGCCTTTAATGGCGACTATACCAACACCCATTTTATTTTTAATGATTCTTTCAAATTTAAAAATAACTTCGTTATCTACAAAGTTTTCTGTAAGTTTGCCTTCTTTTTTACGAAGGTTATCGATCTGCTTTTGTTTGTCGGAAATTTCCGCTTCAATTTTTTTTCTGCGGTCTTCGAGCTCTTTTTCCTGCTGATCGATCAACGCGCTTTGTTGTTTTATTTTTTCTTCAAGATCTGCCATTATTCTTTCTTTTTGCTGTAAATCCTTGCGGTACTGCTGTTCCCTTTCTGACGCGTCTTTTATTTCTTTGTCCAGTGCTTCATATTCGCGCTGGGTGCTTATGGCATCCATGTTTTTTTCGGACTTCTCTCTGGAAGATTCCGCTTCTGCAAGCTTGTTTTTTAAATCGATTTCTTCCGCTTTTACTTTTTCAAAATCAGCGTTTTTTTCTATGAAGGTCTTTTTTAACCTGTTTAAAAGTTCTTCCTGTGTGCCCAGAAGTTTGGGTATTTCCTGAATACTTTTTTCCAGTCCTATTTTTTCATAAATAATTTCCTGTAAAGAACGTAATTTGTCTAAATCGTTTTCGGTTACCATAAAATCCCTCCAATATTATATTAATGATCCAAATAATCTTTTAACGGGCGGCTTCTTTTTGGATGTCGCAGCCGTCTTAGAGCTTTTGCTTCTATCTGCCTAATTCTTTCTCTTGTTACATTAAAATATAAACCTACTTCTTCCAATGTAAGAGAATAACCGTCATCCAACCCAAAACGCATTTTTAAAACTTCCTGTTCGCGGGCTGGTAATGTAGAAAGAACTCCGCTAAGCTGTTCCTGTAGTACTTTAAACGCTGTCTGGTTCGCGGGGTTTTCCACATCCTTATCTTCGATAAAATCACCTAACAGTGAATCTTCTTCTTCTCCTATCGGAGTTTCAAGGCTGATAGGTTCTCTCGCTACATTTTTTACGGTTTTTACGCGCATCGCTGTCCAGCCAAGTTTTTCAGCGATTTCTTCGTCTGTGGGTTCTCTGCCTAACGACTGCAACAACTGCCTTGATTCGCGTACTACCTTGTTAATCTGTTCGATCATGTGTACAGGAACGCGGATTGTTCTTGCCTGATCGGATATCGATCTTGTTATCGCCTGCCTTATCCACCATGTCGCGTAAGTAGAAAATTTAAATCCTTTTTGATATTCGAACTTTTCTACAGCTTTTATAAGTCCAATATTGCCTTCCTGAACAAGATCAAAAAAGTGTAAACCCCTGTTTATATATTTTTTCGCGATAGAAACAACAAGACGAAGGTTAGCTCTTATAAGTTTATCTTTGGCGTTTTTCATCATTACGCGTCCGTGATAAATTTCAGCCGCCATATGATTTATATTTTCTATTGTTTCTTCAAACTCAATTTCCATGGTTTTAAGTTTTTTTTCTGTTACCTGAACAAGTCTTATTTTTTCTTTTATTTCGTCGGAAGAAAGCCCAAGTTCACTTTCCAGTTTTTCTCTTTCGTCTTTAATCGTGAGGAATCTTCCAAGTGTGCGAAGCTCTTTTAAAGAACCTACTTTAAGATGTTTTTCCAGCCTTTCCTGTTCTTTTATATAACGTTTTATTTTTCTTGAAGCTATTATAAATTTATCGGAAAAAGATTGAATTTCATCAGGATGTAAGTGGGTGTTTTTTACAACCTTCATTATGCGTTTTCTGATATTTGAACAATCCTTGTCTTCTTTGTAATCTTCGTCCTTAGACAACAATTGTTTTTTTAATTCCATGTAATTTTTTAAGTCGATATTAATAACACGCAGTGTATCTTTGTAAAATTGATTTAACCTTCGATATTCTGTCATGTGTTCTGTAATTTCTTTTTTTGAAAGATTTAACTCACGGAAATCTCTTTTGGAAAACGCTTTTTGCGCGATGGAATAAAATTCGGGAATTATCATTCCGGATTTTTTTATTACATTTTTTACGATGTTCTCGCCTTCTTCCATCTGTTTGGAAAGTACAATTTCCTGTTCCCCTGTAAGAAGATGCTCTCTTCCTATTTCGCGCAGATATAATCTGATTGGATCATCTACAAGCGAAGAATCTTTATCTCCGGATTGAGTGGATTTTTTCTTGGAAGCTTCCTGATTTTTGGGATTTTCTTCTTCATCTGAAATATTTTCTTCTTCAACTAACTGAACGTTATTTGCTTCAAGCAGCGCTAAAACCTGTTCGATTTTATCGGAGTTGGTTATATGTTCCGGAAGAAAATCTGATAGTTCCTCATACGAAAGTGTTTTTTTAACTTTTCCGTATTCCAGCAATTTTATAATCGCTGGATCAGAAATATCCTGATCTATCGCGGGTAATACACTAGCCGCGTCTTTTACTTCTATTACTTCCGGCTGTGTTTTTAAATAAATTCTTTTATTCGGCTTTTTATAAAAATGTTTTATAAGTGGTGATGTTTTTTTTAGTTTTAACCTAATATAATTTAACATTAACTTTTTATCCTCTGCCTTCGAGTTTTCTGATTCGCGAATCGATTAATAATTTTTCTGCCAATAGTTCATCAATATTCTCTATGTTTTCCGATGTTCTTTCGCTTTCGCGCATTTGCGCGTTTATTTCTACAAGCCGCTTTTCAAATCTTTTCTTTTTAATTGTTTTTATTCCATCCTCCATAAACCTTTTGGGGTTTACTTTAAATTCCCGCGATGTACCGTGCTCGGCTACAAAATTGCGCAGGTTATCGTCTTTAATTCTTAATAACAGCAAATCAATTGTGTTTTCGTCGTGTTTATAACACTCTTCCAAAACAACAAAAAGCTCTTTTGCCGCTCTGTCATCTATCTCCTTAATTTCCAGCGCGGCGCGGAACTCAGGATACAGTTCCATGTTAACCGCGACAAATGTAAGCAGGCTAAGTTCCGCGTTTCTGCGTATTTGCAGTTTAGGCTGAACATTATCAAGTTTCCCGCCCGCATCGTTCGCGATGCGCGTATCGCTTGCGACGCGCGCGTCACGGAAATCTTTTCGCTTCCATTCAAAATAATCCTTTTGAACCGCCGCTCTTTCAATTCTGAAAATATCAGCAATTCTAGTAATGCTGTCTGAGCGATCTACTTCAGAATCCAGCGCTTCCAAAAACGGAAACATAAATTCAGCCGCGCCGTTAACATCCCCGCTTGTTTCTATAAACTGCGATTTGCCGCGGGAAATAAGATACTCAAAGTCATTTATAGTAAATTTTAAAACTTTTTTCAATATCTGTGAGCCAAATTCATGCAAAATATCGGCAGGATCCTTGATTTTTTCATATTCACGGCTATTAATCTCGCTTTTTAACCCTTCCCTGGTGTTTATTAAACGGCAGGAAAGTCCGTTTTTACGGCATGTGATAATCGCCTTGTATGCCGCCTTCTGCCCCGCTTCATCATTGTCAAAAATCAGGTTTACTTCTTCGACCCACCGGCGCAGCCAGCTTGCCTGTTCGTCAGTAAAAGCCGTACCCAAAGGAGCTACAGAGTTTATAATCCCCGCCTGATGCATAGCGATAACATCGATATAACCTTCCGCTACATATACAGATTTACTCTGCCTCATCGCGGGTTTCGCGAGGTCAATCGCGAAAAGGGTTTGCCCTTTTTTATATATTTCTGTCTCCGGAGAGTTTATGTATTTTGGCGGCTCCGCACCGTCTGATTGCAAATTACCGGGAAGAGCTCTTCCCCCAAAGGCTACGATTTTTCCCTGCCTGTCCGTTATAGGAAACATAAGCCTTCCTGAAAAAAGCGGCATTGTTTTATACTTGGCGGAAAATAATCCAGTTCTGCCTAAAAAATCCTGTGAGTATCCTTTTTGTTTTAAAAATTTTAATAAAAAATCTCGATCACCGGGAGCGTATCCAAGCTTAAAACATTCAATCATTTCTTCGCTTATACCTCTGTCTTGAATATATTTTAAAGCGGCGCCGCTATCGTTTGATTTATCATTTAAAAAATGCTGAAACGTTATTGTTAATCTGCGATACAATTCATACAGGTCTTCTTTAATTGTATCCTGCTCTTTTTCTATTTCGCCTTCTTCATAAATTATTTCAATACCTATTTTATTCGCGAGGCTTTTTATAGCTTCAGGATAAGTAAGTTTATCCATCTCCATTACAAAATTTATTATATTGCCGCCTTTATTGCAGCCGAAGCAATAAAACATTTTTGAATCGGGATCAACTTTAAATGACGGAGTTTTTTCCTGACCTCCGCCGTGAAACGGACATCTTCCCCACCAGCGCCCGCTTTTTTTTTCCAAACGTAAATAATCTCCGACAATGGAAACGGCATCCATTCGAGTATTTACTTCGTTTATTGTGGTTTTAGATATAAGAGCCATTTAACCTCAGCTTGGCGGTTTTACTAATAGTTCACCTGCTCTTATATGTTCATCATGAGTTCTGGAAAAATAATGCCTGCCGCTTGAAACATCCGTTAACCTAAAATAAAGAAAATCCGTATTCGCGGGATAAATCACCGCGCGTAACGCTACCATTCCGGGCGCGGAAATTGGTCCCGGCGGAAGTCCCGAATATAAATATGTGTTATACGGATTTCTAATTTCCAAATCTACATATAACAATACTCTGGGATGAGGTTTACCCTGTATCTCTGTTATAATATATTCAACAGTAGCGCATGATTGAAGCCTCATATTAATTCTTAAGCGGTTAGCGAAAACTCCCGCCATCACGGGCGCTTCATCGGCTACCCTGTATTCTCTTTCTACGATAGACGCGAGTATAACCTTTTCATTTAATTCCTGAACGCTCATCCCTCTTATAGCGGGACTAATAATATCCAACTTATTAAAAAAGTTATCCGCCATTTTTCTTACGGTTTTTTCTGCCGGGTACTCGCTTGGAAAAAAATATGTATCAGGAAAAAGGTATCCTTCCATTGATTCATTTGGAATGCCGTAATCATTTATTATCCCTCTGTCTCTTGCCGCCGCCAGAAAACTAACAGCGGAACAAATACCGGCTTGTTCAAGAATTAACGCTGTTTTATTTAACGTAACACCTTCAGGGATTGTTACCTTGTGTAAAATTTCTCTTCCGGAAACCAATAAACTGTGAATAGCGATTGGGGTCGCGGGAAGTTCAAGTTTGTATGTTCCTGTTTTAATATGTTCTTCAAAATAGCGGCATAAAAGATTCCAAAAATACCGATTATTTATTAATCCCGCTCTTTCAAGACGCAGCCCCACAGATTGAGAGGTTTCTCCCCTTCTAATGTCAATTAAAAAATTACCGTCATCAGAATATCTTATACCATCATATTCAGAAATAATTATTTGTCCGTTGTCATTTACAGGAGAATTAAAATACATAAATACGATAAGAGTCAGCGGAATTACTATTAAAGCAAGCGCGAGCATAAAAGAAATTAATTTTAAAAAACTTGAGATTATACTAAACTTTTTTTTTCTTTTACCTGCCAAAAAACAGCGCTCCTATTATTTTTTAAATGTTATATTGTTATTTCCAGACCTTCGATGGCAAGTGTTAACTCTATTCCTTTTAGATTTAATCTTTCAAGATACCATCTTGCCGACTGTAATATTCCGTAAAGTTTATGATCGTCATAAGTGGGATCATGATGAAACATTACCATGTGTTTAATATTCCAGTTAGCCGAGAAGTCAACCGCGAGACTGAACGCGTTGTGACCCCAATTGTATTTTTCGATTGCTTCACCCAAAGTATACTGACAATCGATAATAATCATGTCGGCGTCTTTAAAAAATTTAATATTTGATTCGTTTTTGTCAAAATCATTTGCTGTAAGCTCTGTGTCTGTCGCGTAAATAACTCTTTTGCCTTTTTCGTTTACGCAATATGTATAAGAATCGCCAGGATGGTTCATTTTTTTAAATGTAATGGTACGATCGGCGATTTTTATTTCGCTATCCAGATGATTAAAAGTTTTTTTTGAACCCATCGCGTTTAAGTTAATCGGAAAATATGGATGAACCATCTGTCCGTTTAAAATTCTTTCGATACCCGGAATAGGCGAATAAAAATTCATTTTAATTTTTGGGTTATAAGCGGGACCGAAAAATGGAAGTCCCTGTATATGATCCCAATGAAAGTGCGAGAAAAAAACATGAAAATGGTTTATTTTTCTTTTTTCGGTAATCTGCGCGATTCCCAATTCACGCATACCGGAACCGCAGTCAAAAATAATACATTCATCGGAATTATCAAACGAAAAACTTACACATGGACTGTTTCCGCCGACTGTACCAAAAAGCCACGGCGGAAGACCCGCTAAAAATCTTTCGCGGCTTTCCGCGTCTTCCAAATCTTCAGGAGTTATCTGCTCTATAATCGCTGATATTTTACTTTTAATACGTGAAGGAGGCGTTGGCGCGGGAGTTGATCCGCGAACTCCCCAAAATTTAATATTCATAAGCTGCTCCCTGCTTTTTTGCTTCGGTTAATTATCGGTTGACTTGCGCGTAATTCAAGAATTTCTTCTATCGCTTCTTTTGAATAAAGCTCACCTGTATTAATGCCGGGACAGCCTGTCGCGGTCATTTCCCAAGCCGCTTCAGAAGCGACAGTAGATTCCCAAAACGGAAAAGTTACACATTGAGCGGGGCGCGCTTTATAAACAATGCAGCCGTTATCCCATAAAACGCAGTCTTTATTAAATTTTTCTTTTAACGAAAGTACTTCATCCCCTTTCCAGTCAGTTACCCATCTGCAATAAGTATCAATAATATTTTTTTTTGTTATCCGCAATGATGATATCAGTTTATCAAGATCATCTTCCGAAAGAAACACAAAACCGGAATCATAGCGGCAGCAAGTGGAACATTTTTTACAGGAAAACTTAAGACCTTGCGAGTAAAATTTTGTATTATCCATTTGCTCAATCATTGTGTTAATCTAATTTGTTTCCTGCCGCAAAAGAGCAAGCTCGATATTATGCCTCGCTTCATCGATATTCGGGTTTAAACGAAGCGCGGCTTGCCAATCCGAAATTGCCCTTGTATAATCGTCTTTTTGCCCGTAAGCGTTGCCTCTAATTAAAAAAGCGGCGGAATTATTTCTGTCAAGCCTGATCGCGTGAGTGCAATCCGCGATAACTCTGTCATAATCATTTAATTCATATAACGCTCTGGCTCTAATAACATAATTAATTGCGGAATTTGGATCCGCTCTTATTACCTGATTGGAAGTAATCACAGCGTTGTGATAATCTCCCGCCATAAGATATTCTATACTACGTTTTAAATTTTCCAGAGTGGTAGGATGCAGATTTTGGGCGTTTATTTGCTGATTTATTATAAAAACAAATAAACATAAAGAAAGGGTAAAAAACACTCTTTTTTTATTTAACATAAAGCCCCCATAAATATTAATAATAACATTAGTTTTAATAATTAACAACCCTTAGTATTTTCCTATGTCTTTTCTGTAATGCGCGCCCTCAAATTTGATTTTTTCAACAGTTTTATACGCTTTTTCCAGGGTTTTTCGCGGATTTTCCGCGATCGCGGTTATTCCAAGCACCCTGCCTCCGGTTGTAAAAAAAGTATCGCTTTTATATTCAGTTCCGGCATGAAAAACAATTGCTTCACCTTCATTTTCCAACCCGCTGATTGGCAATCCTGTCTTATAACTTTCAGGGTACCCGCCGCTTGCCATAACAACACAGGCGGAAAAAGCGTCCTTCCAGCGAATATCGATACTTTCCAGCTTTTCGTCGGTTACTGATTCCATGATCGTTAAAAGATCGGTTTCCAAAAGCGGTAAAACAGCCTGAGTTTCCGGGTCTCCAAAACGGCTGTTGTATTCGATTACTTTTGGACCGTTTTGTGTGAGCATAAGCCCAAAGTAAAGACAGCCTTTAAACGGACAACCTTCTTTTTTCATCGCTTCGATAGTTGGCAGGAAAATCGTTTTTTCGCAAATCGCCGCGATTTCTTTTGTGTAATAAGGATTGGGAGCGATTACACCCATACCACCTGTATTTAGACCTTTGTTGCCGTCAAATATTCTTTTATGATCCATCGATGAAATCATGGGTACTACTATTTTGCCGTCCGTAAAAGAAAGCACGGTAACTTCAGGTCCTGTAAGAAACTCTTCTATGACTATGTTCGAGCCTGAATCGCCGAATTTTTTTTCGTTCATGATGATATTTAACGCGTCCCGCCCTTCTTCTAAATTTTCCGCGATTACTACGCCTTTACCAAGCGCCAAACCGTCAGCTTTTATTACAATTGGAAATTTTACATAATCGGATTCTATATAACATTTTGCTTTTTCATAATCAGAAAAAGTTTCGTATTCCGCTGTAGGAATATTATATTTTTTCATTAAATTTTTGGAAAAAACCTTGCTGCTTTCGATCCGCGCGGCTGCCTTGTTTGGACCAAAACAGCGAATACCTTTTTCTTCAAGAGCGTCTACCATTCCAATCGCGAGTGGATCATCGGGCGCGACAACAACATAATCTATTTTTTCTTCTGTTACATAGTTTGTAATACCGGTAATATCATTTGCTTTTATTGGGATACATTTTGCGTCTTTACTAATACCACCGTTACCGGGAGCCGCGATTATTTCGGATATTTTATTATTTTTTTTTAACGATTTTATTATCGCGTGTTCTCTGCCGCCGCTTCCTATAACCAATACTTTCATTTAATTTAATTCTCCTTTACAAAACATTTCTACAGCTTTTGGAAGTAATACCCACTCCCCTTCTTCCATTACTCGCTGTTGTAAAGACTGCGGTGTATCATTTGTTAAAACGTTAACCGCTTTTTGTAAAATTATTTTTCCCCCGTCTATAGTTTCATTTATAAAGTGAACTGTCGCGCCAGTTATTTTTACGCCGTATTCCAAAACAGCCTTGTGAACATTCAGACCATAAAAACCTTTTCCGCAAAATGACGGTATAAGTGAAGGATGTACATTTATTATTTTATTTTCGTATAATTTTAAAACTTTTTCGCCTAATACCGATAAAAACCCAGCTAATACAACCAAATCTATATTATTTTCAGCTAACGCTTGCGCGAGAGCTTCATCAAAATCTTTTAAATCTCTATATATTTTTCTTTCAATGGTAATTGTTTTTATTCCCGCTTTTCGCGCTCTTTCAATCGCGTATACACCTTCTTTAGAAGATATAACCAAAGATAATTTTCCTTGACCAAGACAGTTTTTTTCGCCGGCATCAATTAAAGCCTGTAAGTTTGTTCCGCCTCCGCTAACTAAAACCGCGATTTTAATCAAGTTTAACCCCTGTTATGCCGCTTTTAACTTCGCCAATTACCGCCGTTTTTTCACCAAATGAACGCAGAATATTCAAAGCTTCATCCGCGTTTTGCGCCGGAGTAATTACACACATGCCAACTCCCATATTGTATGTGTTAAACATGTCTCTTTGGGGAATATTTCCTGTTTTGCTTATTAAATCAAAAATAACAGGTATTTCTAAACTTTTTATGTTTATAACAGCGCCTAAATTATCGCCGAAAGCGCGCGGAATATTTTCCTGAAAGCCGCCTCCAGTTATGTTACACGCGGAACGGACAGGCAGTTTTTCAAATAGTTCTAAAACAGGTTTAACATATATTTTTGTAGGTATTAAAAGTTCTTCGCCTAATGTTTTTCCAAGTTCGTCGAAATGTTTTTCTAAAATATTTTTATTGTTTTTTATATCAAATACTTTTCGTGTTAGCGAAAAACCGTTTGAATGTACCCCCGAAGAAAAAATCCCGATAATTACATCACCCGAAACTACTTTGTTTTTATCGGGTATTTTACTTTTTTCTACGATACCTACAGAAAAACCCGCGATATCATATTCTTCTTCTTTCATCATTCCGGGATGTTCCGCGGTTTCGCCTCCGACTAAAGCGCATCCTGCCTGTACACAGCCTTGAGCGACACCTGAAACAATCTGTTCGATCTTTTGCGGAAATATTTTTCCAACAGCAATATAATCCAGAAAAAATAAAGGTTTCGCGGCCGCGCAGATAATATCGTTAACACACATCGCGACACAATCAATTCCAATTGTATCGTGCTTGTCCATCATCATCGCGATAATTAATTTTGTACCTACACCGTCAGTTCCGGAAACTAATACGGGTTCATTATCATTATATTTAGGAAGCGCGAATAAACCGCCAAACCCGCCGATATTTTCCATTACGCCGGGTATCTTTGTTTTCGCGACATGTTTTTTTATAAGTTCTACCGCTTTGTAACCGGAAGTAACATCAACTCCTGCGTCTTTGTAACTTTCGCTAAAACTTTCATTCATAATTAACTCCGATTTAATTTTCACCTATTTTTTGATCGTATTTACTTTTTGGAGCGGCTTGCGGTTCGGGTATTGGATAATTCCCGGTGAAACATCCGTTACAAAAACCGCAATTCGCGTTTTCCGCGATTTTTGAAACATGCTCTATCGAAAGAAAACCAATACTGTCAACACTTAAATAATCACGTATTTCTGTTTTATTTAATTTGTATGATATTAGGTTTTCCCTATTTGGAATGTCAGTGCCGAAATAACAAGGATTTATAAAAGGAGGAGACGCGATTCTTAAATGAACTTCTTTCGCGCCGGTTTCGCGCAAAAGTTTTACAATACGGCGCATCGTTGTTCCGCGGATTATTGAATCGTCGATTAACACAACTTTTTTATCTTTTATTGTAGCTTCGATTGTATTTAATTTGATACGAACAGCTTTATCTCTTTCTTCCTGCGTTGGCTGAATAAAAGTGCGTCCTATATAACGGTTTTTAATAAAACCAATACCATAAGGAATTTTTGATTTTCGTGAATAACCTAAAGCCGCGTCCAAACCTGAATCCGGCGCTCCAACAACAACATCGGCGTCAACAGGATGTTCTTCTGCCAAAAACTCACCCGCGCGCAATCTGGCGTTATGAACACTCGCATTCTGTATAACGGAATCGGGGCGGGCGAAATAAATAAATTCAAAAACACACATACTGCTTTTTTGCCCGCAGTGTGTTTTAATGCCGCGAACACCGTTTTTATCCGCTACGACAATTTCGCCGGGTTCAATGTCGCGTACAAACTCAGCGCCGATACTGTCTAACGCGCAGCTTTCTGACGCGAAAACAATATCACCGTTTAGGTTCCCCATACAAAGCGGTCTAAAACCAAAACTGTCACGTATAGCGATTAATTTTGTAGGTGACATTATTAAAAGAGAATACGCGCCCTGTATTTCGTACATTGCTTTTTCAATAGCGTTTTCTATTGTGTTTGTATGTATTCTTTTTTTTGTAACGATATTTATAATTATTTCCGTATCATTTGTTGTGTGAAAAACCGTGCCTTCCATCTGAAGTTTTTCCCGCAATTCCGCGGCGTTTGTAAGACTTCCGTTATGCGCGATTGCCATGGCGCCCTTAATATGACGCACAACAAGCGGCTGCGCGTTGGATCGGCTTTTTTGGTCTATCGGTGAATAGCGCACATGACCGATTGCCATGTTTCCTTTTCCAAGTTTTTCCAGAGTTTCTTTGGAAAAAACATCGGGAACAAGCCCCAAATCGCTGTGATACTGCATTAATCCTTCATTACAAACCGCTATACCGCAGCTTTCCTGCCCTCGATGCTGAAGCGCGTAAAGCGATAAATATGCCTGTGACGCTACATCTGAGCCTGTTTTATTGGAAAATATGCCAAATACCCCGCACTTTTCCTGCGGACTATCATTTTGAATATCATATTGCTCGTTTGTCATTTAATTTGACTATATCATTTTTATAATAATTCATTCAAGGTAGTGTCATTTTCTATTTTTCGCGCTTTGCCTTCCACTTCGCTTTCCATTGTTTTCATGTAATTTTCAAGCCATGTTTTTATTTCTTTGTCTTCAATGGCAAGGATGCGAATAGCCAAAAGCCCCGCGTTTTTCGCGCCGTTAACCGCGACTGTCGCGACGGGAATGCCGCCGGGCATCTGTACAATCGATAAAAGTGAATCCAAACCCGAAAAAGCGGCTGTCTTTACAGGCACGCCTATAACCGGCAGTGTTGTTATAGAAGCTGTCATACCGGGAAGATGAGCCGCTCCTCCCGCTCCCGCGATAATTACTTTTAATCCTTTACTAATTGCCGATTGCGCGTATTTAAAAAGACGATCAGGAGTTCTATGCGCAGACACAATTGTCATTTCAAAATTTACATTAGCTTCTTTTAAAATTTTAGCGGCTTCTTCCATTACCGGTAAATCTGAATCGCTTCCCATTATAATTCCCACTACAGGTTTTGACA
>WQXE01000054.1 GCA_009784995.1 Treponema sp.
AGGGTGCCGCCCATAAGTTCTACAATATTTTTAGTAATGGAAAGTCCAAGCCCTGTTCCTCCGTATTGGCGCATTGTTCCCGATTCCGCCTGGGTAAACGGATCAAATATTTTTTCGATCTGTTCTTCTGTCATGCCAATACCGCTGTCTTTTACCTCAAAATACATCGTGATATTTTCATCACTTCTGCTTTTTATTGACGACATTACATTTATTGTGCCTTTGCTTGTAAATTTTACAGCGTTTGACAAAAGATTAATAAGCACCTGACGCAGTCTTGTAGGATCACCTAGCGGTTTTATTCCTTTAGACGGTTCGGCGTAATAATAAAGTTCTATTCCTTTTTCATTTGTTTTGGGAATAATTAATGTTTTGCAATTATCGAACATTTCATATATATCAAACGGAATTTTTTCCAATTCCATTTTACCGGATTCAATTTTAGAAATATCAAGTACATCGTTAATGATTTGCAAAAGCCACTTGGCGTTTTCTATAATTTTACTGAGATATTCATCTGTTTTTTCGGATATATCATCATCTTTCGCCAATTCAGAAAAACCTATAATGCTGTTCATCGGCGTTCTAATTTCGTGGCTCATGTGTGCGAGAAATGAGCTTTTCGCCCGGCTTGCCGAATGCGCCTGCACAAGCGATTCTTCCAGATTTTCCTGAAGGCGGACAATTTCCGAAATATTATTATGACGTAAAAACGCGTTGGCGATTAAAAGACATCCAGAACGCAGAATAGCTTCTTCATTTTCGGAAAATTTTATTTCCTTGTGGCAATTATCAAACCCGACAAATCCCCAAAATTCATCCTGTAAAAAAACAGGCGCCAAAAATATCGACAGTACTCCGTTAGCCGACAACATTTCCCATTGATCAGACATATCACGGGTTAGGCTGTTAATACATAAACCTGCCGCGAGAGATCTTCCCCATTCAGGCATTTTTTCCAAATAGGAAATATTTATTGTATATTCGTTTCCCTGCATCGGCTCTGTGCGTTCCGACCATTCGTATATCTGCGTCGCGCATAACTCACCTCTGTGAAAACTGTTTTTCCAGATGTAAACACGGTCAGCGTCTACCGTAGCCGCCATCATACCCATACATCGGTAAAGATTTCTTTCGAATTTGGAAATATCAGAATCAAGTAAAATGGTCGCGACAATATTCGCTGTCTGTAAAAGTTTATCGCGCTGTTCGGCTTCATTCATTGTAATACTTAATCTTTCATTTTTTTGGCTAAGGTCTTTCCATGTATCCCGCGTTGCCCGCGCCAATTCGCCGATTTCATCATCACGTTCAATTCCGAAAATAAGATTTTCTTTTAAATCCGCTTTTGAAACACTGCCTGTTAACTTGTTTAAAGGTTTAAGTAAAAACCTTCTAACCAAAGCCGAAGTCGCGAGAGCGTATAATATAAACGCCGAAAAAATAACAAGGAAAGGCGGCAGAAATTGCCCTATATTAAAAAGTGATCTAGCTGAGTATAATGTTACAGTTGACCAGTTTGTATTTGGAATTGGAGCTATTGACATATATCTGAAATTACCGCTTTGTAATTTTATAATGTCAGGTTCTACCCGTAAACTGCTGTAGGGAATATTTGATTTATTTAAGTATGTAATTATAGAAGAAATAATTTCTTCGTTTGGATATTTATCAGTTATATTAATTCTATCTTCTATTTCGCCGTATTCGGAATCAACATATAAAAAGAAAGGATCGGATTCAGAACTGTCCATTTTTATGAATCCTTCATGATCGATAATATATCCTGTTACATTCGTTGAATCATAATGGCTGAATAATTCATAAAAAATATCGTCAAATTGAAGAGCCGAACAAAAGACTCCCTTTATTTCTCCGTTCTCTATGACCTTATAATTAATCCATAAACGCCGGGTATTTGTGATTTTATCGACATCCATGTTCAGGGAAAAATCATTTTCAGAATTAACGCAGTTAAAATACCATTGATCGTATATATTGGATTCATCAATTATATTAAACGGTATAAAATCTGAAAATAAAGCGTCTTTGTCGATTGAATATTCATTTAATGATCCGTGAATAACAAAGTATAGGCTATTTATGCTAAGAAAATCAGTATAATTTATCATTCTTTGGTAAGCGGCAGCTTTTTTTTCCGGATTATTTTCATCGGAAAACCAATCCAACACTTCTTTGGACTGTGACGCGTACTGCATAAAACTGATTTCTCTACCCAACCGCGAACCCAGTATATCAGCTACCTCTACCGAGTAAAAACGAGCGTTTGCTTTTGATGAATTATCGGATATTCCTAACAGCATAAAAAAACTGACAACAGAAACTATAATCAAAATAATAGTCAGGAAAATAGCGTTTAAAATTCTAAAACGCCAGGCTATTTTGCTATACTTTCGGTTCTCAGTTTTATTCATCATTATAGTTTATCTCTTATTTACCTATCATTCAACTGTAATCAACACCATTCTTTCTTTAATTCATTAAGAACATCAACCGCAGGCTCAAAATCATAATTTTCAATTTGCAATACAAGTTTTTCGCTTTGTGGAACCCTGCGTATCTGGTCCAATAGATTACAACAATCAGGGCTGCCTACTTTAAGCAGGACTTCAAGCTTTTCCAAAAGCTCTTTTACAATTTTTTTATCATTTTCGCCGAAAAATAAATTGTTGTCAATTTCCTTTTCAGCTTGATTTATTTCATCATTTATCTGTTTAACAGCTTTATCCAATTCCTTTTTAAGCGTATTTAACTGTTCTTCTGTTACAAAATCCTTTCCTTTAAGGATTTTTTCCTCGATATCCGCGGCAAGCTGCCGCAATGTATTCAAACCGATATATCCGGAATTCCCCTTTAATGAATGTAAATACCTGTGCGCTGATTTTACATCATCATCTTTTAGCGCGCTTGTAATTTCTTCATATTTAGCGGAATTATTTTTTAAAAAAAGTTTTTTTAGTGAAATTAACAGTTCCCGATCGTTTTGAATATAGTCTATTTCTTCTTCTTCCTTTATTGTAATCATTAGTTTATTAATATTGCTTTCATCATAAAATTCATCTCCTTCACTGCCTTTCATTGCCGGTACCTCTATTGAAAAATCATAATTTACAGGTGTTAGTGTCAGCTTTCCCGCTTCCATTTTTGATATATCATTTTTATTTAAACGATGTATTTTAACATGTTTAAGAGTTAATACTACACAAAGCAGAACCGCAAGTACTATGCCGGCAAGAATCATTGTAATTTGAATTTCTTCCATATCGCTGTAATAAACATCGCGAGGTAAAATAATTGAAAGGTACCAGCCATTGGAAAGATGCCTAAAAAAACCTACGCTTTGGGTATTTGTATACGAAATAAAATAAAAAGCCGTAATATCTTCTCCCGCCGCCATACGAGCGGATAATTCAGCAAACTCTTTTGTTTCCCTGTTAACATCAACAAGCTCCATACCAATAAAATTATCGTTAGGATGCACGACAAAACGCCTTTGAGAATCCAATAAAACTCCGTATCCGCTTCCCAGAAAATTCATTCTATTAACATAATCCGCGATACTGTTTATTTGTATATTTGTAGATATTACGCCAAACGGATTATTATTATCGTCAAATACAAGTTTTGAAGCGCTTAAAACAAAATCTCCGGTTCTCTCGCTGTAATGAGGATCGCTAAAAAAAACTTTGCCGTTATTTTTATAAGCTCCAATATACCAGGGACGTAATGTTGGATCATAATCGCTGTCCCGCTCCCAGTTAATGCCGTCAATAAATGTATCGTGAACAACGCCAAAAACACTTAAAAAAGATCCAAACCTGCTTTCGTTTAAAAGAAGAAATTGTGTCCATTTTTCAACTTCAAGCCGCATGACATCCGCGCCACCTCCCTGTCTTTGCAGATTTTCTATAGAAAAGGAAATAATATCCAAAATTATGTTAAATTCGTTTAAAAATGAATTAATCGCTTCCGCCGAAACAAAAACAACTTCATCGCCGTAAAAAGCGGTATTTTTACCTACAATACTCGCGCCAATAAAACTTCCAATTGTTATCATTATAAAAAACGCGGCTATAACAAGTAAAATTCGCGATAACAGCTCTTTATTGAATTTTATATTGCCGAATAACCTCTTTATATAAAATAACACCAGTTATAACCCCATATCTTTTTTTAATTCAGAAAGCGTAACCATCGCGAGTTCAAAATCAAAATCCTCTATTTGTTTAATAAGTTCATCAGCGCCTTTTATTCCTTTTAATTCGTCAATTAATTTTGCGCAATCCGGGTTCCCCATATCAAGCATTGGTTCCAGTTTTAAAAGAAGCTGTTTCGCGGATTCCAAATCAAGAGTTTGTGTTTTATTTTCATCTGGCGCCTGAGATTTATTATCCTGTAAATCAGGAAATTCCTGCAGAATTTGCATCATAACCAATGTATGTTCGGTTTCAAGAGTTTTTAGTATATCTTCGGTTAATTTATTTTCATTATTTTCGAGGGAATGCTCAACATCGGCTGCCGCTTTTTGCAATGATTTTTTTCCGATTTGACCGGCGTTGCTTTTTAAGGTATGCGCGAGCCTGTGCGCTATTTTTATATCGCCGGTTTTAAGCGCTTCTGTAATTTCGGTATATGTATTTTTGCAGCTTTTCATAAATGACAATCGAAGCGATTTTTGAAATTCCAAATCTTTTTCTATTGATGGTTTATTTGTCGTATTCACCTGTTTTTCTCCCGTATTTATTGGTTTTAAATATTTTAAAAGACAATGCCATAATTCCTGCGAAGTAAAAGGCTTGCCTACACAATCATTCATGCCGCTGCGTCTGTAAATTTCCATATCGTTTGACATAACGTTTGCTGTCATGGCGACAATTGGAATGTTGTTATGCAGCAGCAATATATGTCTCGCGGCTTCAAGACCGTCCATAACGGGCATATGCATGTCCATAAAAATAAGATCGAACAGCTTTTCTCCCTTTTGAATTCTTTCTTTTACAAGGTCTACGCCTATTTTACCGTTTTCCGCCACAACAGTTTTAAGCCCGACACGCGAAAGATGTTCACAAATTACCTGCTGGTTCATACCATTGTCTTCGCACAGTAAAACTTCTCCTTCGAATGTTGGTTTTTCAACTTCGTTATATAACACTTTCTTTTCATAAAAAATCTCGTCAGAATAATTAATAACATCAAATGTTATATCAAAACTAAATTTACTGCCGATACCGGGTTTGCTGTCAACAGTAAGCCTGGTGCCCATTAATTCCAAAATATTTTTTGTAATTGGAAGACCTAGCCCGGTTCCTCCGTATTTTCGGGTTGTGCCTGTTTCCGCCTGTGTAAATGGATCAAACACTTTCGCTACTTGTTCGGCGGTCATGCCAATGCCTGTATCAATTACATCAAAATGCATGGTTACGTTTTTTTCGGTTTTTTCTTTTAATTCCACCAAAAGTTTTACAACACCGGTATTTGTAAATTTTACAGCGTTGGATAAAAGGTTAACAAGAACCTGACGAAGCCTTGTAGGATCGCCTAATGGCTTAGCCCCGATATTGGGTTCAGCGTAAAAGTTCAGCATTATTCCTTTTTCATTGGCTTTCGGTAAAATTAAAGTGCGGCAATTGGAAAACAATTCAATTAAATCAAATGGAATTTTTTCAAGTTCCATTTTACCCGATTCTATTTTAGAAATATCAAGAATATCGTTAATTATCTGTAACAGCCATTCGGCGTTTTCAAGAATCTTTCCAAGGTATACTTTTGTTTTCTGGGATATTTGATCGTCCATAGCGAGTTCGGAAAATCCTATAATACTATTCATGGGAGTGCGTATTTCATGACTCATACTCGCTAGAAATGACGATTTTGAAAGGGAGGCGGCGAACGCGGCTTCTTCCATTTCTTTACGTTTTGTAATATCTCGCGCTATTCCCATAATACCGATTGTTTTATCAGCTAACTTAAGCGGCATTTTAATTGTTTCGTAAAGCGGTTTAGTACCGTCAAAACAAGGTATATGTTCTTCTACAGTGATTGTTGTGCCGTCACGGATAACAACACGATCCGCGTCATTGTACGCGTCCGCCTCTTCCGCGGAAAAGCCAAGTCCGTCTTTATCGCCTTTGCCGACAAGATCGTCGATATCTTTGTTAAAATGTTCAAGGAACGCCTTGTTACAATGCAGGAAATTAAGATCCAAATTTTTGGTAAAAATAAGATCCGGAATGGAGTCGAAAAGGGTTGTAAGGGTTGTGGCTTGAAGAGCAAGTTCGTATGTTTGTTTTTCGACAAGATCTCCCAATAACTTTCCGGCATGCCTGCTTCTTCCAAATGAAACGGTAACCAAAACAATTATGCCTAAAAATAAAACCGTAGAAGCGATAAGCCAGGGAAGCTGCGCTCTTATAAGCTTACTTTGATAATCATAAGTTCTGCTGGTCCATTGATCGGAAATAATATTCGTATTTACAAAACGCAGCGCTTTTTCGATAATCGAGCATAAAATCGTTTCGTTTTTATTAATTCCGAATGTTGAATCAAGAGAATAATCAAACAATAAATTTATCTTATAACCTGTTTCTTCCATGTAATGAGTCAGATATAAAATATCATGACTGCTTGCCATTACAACATCCACTTCTCCTTTTTTTAAAGCGTCAAAAACCGCGCTTGTACTATCGTACTCTTTATAAAAAAGATGATTTGGAAACCATTTATGAAAATAATCTGTATGTGAATAACCTTTTATTAAACCCACTTTTGTATAAAGTATCTCGTTTAAAATAATATCATGATATTCATACTTTGATATTAACGCCAGATTCGCTTTCATTATCGAGTCGTTCGGCCAAATAAAATGTTCCTCTCTTTCTTCGGAGCGTATCAAATCCGTAATTAATGAAACTTTACCTTCCTGCACCATATTAACAAGTGAATAAAAACCAGCTTTTTCATCATTAACGTTTTCGAATTTTAATCCTGTTAATGATTCAATTTTTTGAAGTACGTCAATAGCGATACCCTGCCACTGCCTTTCCTGAGTATTATAAAAACTTATGGGATAATTACTGTTTTCGAAGGCGACAGGTACAAAAGGAGTATCACGTATAAAATTTCTTTCTTCTTCTGAAAACTGCATATATAACTTTGTTTTAATATACTCCTGCTCTCCCTGATTATATAATCTTATTAAATGACGTATTCCTCCGCTTTCAAGAAATTTATCCATAACTGAAATAACAGGTATAAGCGCCGGGTCTCTTGTGCTTAACGAAACAGGAATAAAACTTAACGGATAAAACGCGTAACTTATAATATCGGGATGTTCAATAAAAAACGCTTCCGCGACACCGCTGTAAAAAAACGCGTCTATATCTCCGTTATAAAGCGCGTCATAAATATCGCCGAAATCATCAATAAAAACCAGTTCGAACGTTCCCTGTTTTAGTTCCGGGTATACAGTTCTAATTGTAGCCGCTCCTGTAATAAAACCGTATTTAAGCGGCCGCTCTTTTTGTATATCATCAAAATTACGGCTGTCTGTTAAACGAAAATATTTTATCGGTCGTGAGGCGATATTGCCGGTCATATGGTATATCTTCAGGCGTTCTTCCGTCATTGTTAATTCGCCGGAAAAAGAAATTTCCCTTTTTTCCATACCTGTAAGTAAATCGTTCCAATCATATAATTCAGGTATAAATTTAATACCGAATAAATCGGTCAGCCATTGGCAGAAAAGAGAAGTAAATCCCTTTATTTCGCCGTTTTCGCCTTCAAACGCTTCGGTATTCATTACCATTCCATAGGTAAATGAATCATATTCTTTTTGGAGCGCTTCTATAGCTTTAATTTCTTCTTCTGTTATCCCGGGAATTTCACTGAATGAATGATAAAATGACGTTTCATATTCGGCTTTAAAGGATCTGTTGCCGAAATTAAAGAATAATCCGGATAAAATTATAACGGTAAATAAAACAATAAGTATCATGAAAATGATTTTTTTATTTTTAAACAAAACTATCACTCCTCTTTAATTGATTCATTTTTAAAAAATTTTAACAAACAATGCCATAACTGCTGCGATGTAAAAGGTTTACCTACATAATCATCCATTCCGCTTACTCTATAATTTTCCAAATCATCTGACATAATATTCGCTGTCATTGCCACTATCGGAATATTTAAACCAAGCTTTTTGATTCTTTCTGTCGCTTCATAACCGTCCATTACAGGCATGTGCATGTCCATAAAAATAAGATCAAATTGTTTATCGCTTTTTATTTTCCGCTCTTTTACAAGTTCCAATCCTATTTTACCATTTTCCGCGACAATATATTTTAAACCCACTCTTTTAAGATGTTCGCATAATACAAATTGATTCATATTATTGTCTTCACATACAAGAACTTCACCTTTAAAAGCCGGTTTTTGAACTTCCTGATATGAATTATCAATATCCGTGATTTCTTTTTCACTGTCGTCTACCGTATCAAATGTCAATTCAAAACTAAATTTGCTTCCAACCCCCGGTACACTGTCAACATTAAGTTTGCTTCCCATCATTTCTATAATTTGCCTTGTTATGGTTAACCCTAACCCTGTCCCTCCGTACTGGCGTGTAGTTCCTGATTCCGCCTGCGCGAACGGATCAAATATCCTGGAAATCTGTTCTGATGTCATTCCGATACCGGAATCTTTAACTTCAAAATACATTATTAATTTTTTATCGTTTTTTTCCAAAATTGAAACATGAAGTTTTACCATTCCTGTTTTTGTAAATTTAATAGCGTTAGTAAGAAGGTTTACAAGCACCTGACGAATTCTTGTAGGATCGCCTAACGGTAAAATGCCGGCGCTTGGTTCCGCGTAAAAATAAAGCTTGATTCCTTTTTCTGCGGCTTGCGGTAAAACAAATGTACGGCAGCTTGACAATAATTGCTGAGGATTAAAAGGTATTTTTTCCAGTTCCATTTTGCCGGATTCAATTTTAGATAAATCGAGTATGTTATTAATAATCTGCAAAAGCCATTCAGTATTTTTTTGAATATTAACAAGAAAATCTTTTGTTTTAGCTGGTATCTCATCATCAAGGGCAAGTTCAGAAAAACCCATAATACTGTTCATGGGAGTGCGTATCTCGTGGCTCATATTCGCGAGAAAAACCGATTTCGCGTTGTTCGCGGCTTGAGCGCTTTCCATTGCTTTTTTTAATTCCTCGCGTGAACTATGAAGTTCGGAAGTTCGTTTATCTATAAGACTTTCCAGGATTTTACCTTCATTACGTTTACGGTAAAATAAAATACAGAGAAGAAATACAATAAATAAAGACATTAACAATAAACCAAAAAAAAGCGGCAGACGGGCTTCCGCGAGTTTTCGCTGGTAATCGTAGGTTCTTCCCATCCAGTAATTGGTAATATCATTTTTATTAACAAGGTTAAGAGCCTTGTCTACAATAGAACATAACACGGTTTCGTTTACATTAAATCCGAATGTAGATTCAAACGGATAATCAAAAACTATATTTGCCTTGTATCCGACATATTCATATAAATGGGTATACATTAAAAGCCTGCTTCGCGACGCCATAATTAAATCTATCTTTCCATTTTTTAGATCGTCAAAAGCGTCTTCCATCCTTGTATACAATACAGAATTCATGTGGCGGGGAAACCATTTATGAAACATTTCGCTGTGTCCGCTGTCTTCTACCATGCCTACTTTTAAAAATAATACTTCGTTAATTTTATAATTTGGATGATCTTCGCTGGAAAGAAGCATGGGGTAATCTATAAAAACATCATTTTTAGGCCATAAAAAACGACCTTCTCTTTCATCAGTGCGGATTAATTCCGAAATCATTGAAGCCTGCCCTGTTTCCAGCATTTGAAGAAGTACGTGCCACCGCGTTTTATGTCCGTTTACAATTTCAAAAGATAAACCCGTAAGTAATTCAATTTCTTTTAAAACATCGATGGCGATTCCCTGCCATTGATTATTATGTTCATTGTAAAAACAAATTGGATAATTATCATATTCTGCGGCGAATTTAATAACGGGATTATTATTAATAAAAACACGTTCTTCATCAGAAAGACGCATTAACATTTTATGCCTTAAATAATCTTCTTCTCCGGCATTATACAATTCTGTTAAATGCCGGTTAACACCGCCTTCCAGCGCTTTTTGCATAACAGAAATAATTGGAATAAGTTCAGATTTTTGCGTTGTTAGGGAAACTTGCCCGAAAATGGCTGGAAATACATCCTGCGCTATTACATCAGGGTAAATGTCAAACGCGGCTTCAACACCTTCTCCAAAAAACGCGTCTATCTCGCCGCTTTTTAACATACTGTAAACCATCGCGGTATTATTAACAAGAATGATTTCGTATTCTTCTTTTAAATACATAGAAACATCAATAACAGTAGTTGAACTTTCCAAAAACGCGTAACGAAGCGGACGTATAGACGCGATCATTTGAACCGGAAGGCAATTTGAAAGCCTCATGTATTTTACTGACCTTTCGGCAATCGCGTCTGTCATGTGGTATATTTGCCGCCGAACTTCATTGGCTGTCAGTTCACCGGAAAAATCAATTTCGCCAGAAGCTAATCCGTCCAATAATTCGTTCCAACTGAAAATCGCCGGCTTAAAAGGGATTCCAAATAATTGTGAAAGCCAATCACAGAAAAAAGCGGAAAATCCTCCAATTTCGCCGTTACTATTATAAAAAGTTTCATTTGTCATTATCATCCCGTAAACAAATGAATCGTATTTTTTTTGTAAATCCAAAATCGCGTTTTTTTCTTCCAATGTTATGCCGGGAACATATATAAATGATGAATAAAAACCTGTTTCAGAAAATCCTTGCTTTTTATTATCACAGGCTGTAAATAATAAAACCAAAAGAATAATAAAATTAAATAAAAAATATTTTTTATTCAAAAAAGTCCCCTTTTAATTTAAAGGTTTAATATATTTTAAAAGACACCGCCACAGTTCCTGCGATGTAAATGGTTTACCAAGATAATCAGGCATACCGCTTGCCTTATAAACTTCCACATCTTCCGCCATTATGTTGGCAGTCATCGCTACCATCGGGATGCCTGTGTTAAGTTTAACAATTTGCGCCGAAGCTTCAAACCCGTCCATAACGGGCATGTGCATATCCATAAATATTAAATCAAAAAGTTTTTCTTTTTTAGCGAGGCGTTCTTTAATAATATCCAAGCCAATTTTCCCGTTTTCCGCCAAAACAATTTTAATACCTACTCTCGCCAAATGTTCGGAAATAACAAATTGATTCATTTCATTATCTTCACAAACAAGTATCTCTCCGTTAAATATTGGTTTTTCGATTTCGTCAAATGATGATATCGTTCCATATTGTTCTTCTATGGCCGCGGGTATTGTATCAAAAACCAAATCAAAACTAAACTTGCTGCCTAATCCGACCGAACTTTCTACAATAAGTTTGCCGCCCATCATTTCTACAATATTTTTTGTAATGGCTAAACCTAACCCCGAGCCGCCGTATTTACGCGTTGTTCCGGATTCCGCCTGAGTAAAGGGATCAAAAACTTTTTCAATCTGATCTTCTGACATCCCAATGCCGCTGTCTTTAATCTCAAAACGCACCGAAATTGTATTATCAGTTTTACCGGTAATCTTGCAAAGAACCTTTACCATACCAGCGTGGGTAAATTTAATCGCGTTAGAAAGCAAGTTAATAAAAATCTGGCGCAGCCTTGTAGGATCGCCTAATGGTTTTAAACCTACGCTGGGTTCCGCGTAAAAATGCAGCATTAACCCTTTTTCTACAGCTTTGGGCATAACCAAAGTTCTGCAGCTTGTAAAAATCTCATGAATATCAAACGGGATTTTTTCCAGTTCCAATTTGCCTGATTCAATTTTGGAAATATCCAATATGTTATTAATTATCTGTAACAGCCATTCAATGTTCGTTCTAATTTTTTTAAGATACTCGCCTGTTTTTGGCGGAATATCCGAATCCAACGCAAGCTCTGAAAACCCCATGATGCTATTCATTGGAGTGCGTATTTCGTGGCTCATATTCGCGAGAAAAACCGACTTTGAACTGTTCGCGGCTTTCGCCGCTTCAAGAGCTTCCTTAAGCTCCTGTTCAGATTCGATTAGTTTCGCGGTTCTTTCTTCTACCTGACTTTCCAATAATTTACTTTCATTTTGTTTTCTCTGGTAAAACAGAAAAAAGAAAAAAAGACATATCGCGAATAAAGGAGTGCCAATCATAACAGGCAGACGCGCTTGAACCAGCTTTAAGCGGTAATCAAAAGTTCTGCGCATCCATTGCCCTGTTATTCCGTTAATATCGATTAGATCAAAAGCTTTATCCATAATTGAACAGAGTAATTCTTCTTCTTTGTTAAACGCGAAAGTAGAATTAAAAGTGCGGTCGAACACTACATTGGCTTTGTAATCGGGAAGTCCCTTGTAATTTGTTAAAAATAAACA
>WQXE01000055.1 GCA_009784995.1 Treponema sp.
AATCGCCTGAGTCATAACATCACGGCTTGAAACGATAGAACCTGCCGCAGAATCGCCTTCTGTAATAAAGATAGTGGATTCCTCTCCTTCCTTGCCGTCTTCAAGATGGTATTTGCAATCTTTTAATTTTGGAATTTTAAGGGCGATTTTTTTCGCCGCGTCGCGCGCTTCTTTTTTAACGGCGTTTAATTCTGTGCGCAAGGATTCGTTCGCGATTATTTTGTGTTCCAGTTTTTTACTTGCTTCCGGGTTTCTGTGCAGCCAGTCTACAACCGCGTCACGCACTTCCTGCACAACCCAAGTTCTTATATCCGAGTTTCCAAGTTTATTTTTTGTCTGGCTTTCAAAAATCGGATTCTTTAATTTGATCGCTATCGCGGCTGTTGTACCTTCGCGCACATCTTCGGATCGGTAATCTTTTTTATAAAAAGTTTGTATACCTTTTAAAAATCCTTCTTTAAAAGCCGAAAGATGCGTTCCGCCGTCTGATGTATACTGCCCATTAACAAACGAAAAATATTCTTCGCCGTAATTATTTGTATGGGTAAACGCGAGTTCAAGCTGACCGTTAGGTGAATGTTTTCCCTTGTAATAACCAAGACTGTAAAGACCATCGTCCCCTGTTTCTTCTGTTAATAAATCGAAAAGCCCGCGGCTTGATACAAATTTTTTATTGTTAAATGATAATGTTAACCCCGCGTTAAGATACGCGTAATTTTGTACCCTCTTTTCTATAAACTCCGCGTTAAATAAATAATCTTTAAAAATTTCCGGGTCAGGAATAAACTCTACCATTGTCCCGTCTTTAATTTTTTCTTTTAACTTGCCTTTTCTGTCGCTTTTTAATTTTCCTCTTTCAAATACAGCTTCCGCGAACTCGCCGTTTCTTATCGCGACAACCCTAAAATGAATTGAAAGAGCGTTAACAGCTTTTGTACCAACACCATTAAGACCTACAGAAAATTGAAATACATCATCGTTATATTTAGCGCCTGTATTAATAACAGAAACACATTCAACTAACTTGCCAAGCGGGATACCGCGTCCAAAGTCGCGCACCTTTACCATCGCTTTTCCGGGTTTTTCGATATCTTTTATAACAGTTTCGATTAATTTACCATTCCCCATAATAAATTCGTCGATGCCGTTGTCAATTACTTCTTTTAACAAAACATAAATGCCATCGTCCGGATTGGAACCATCACCAAGACGGCCTATGTACATTCCTGTTCTTAATCTTATATGTTCAAGTGAAGATAGTGTTTTTATTTTTGATTCATCGTATATGGGCGCGCCTTTAGCGGCAGATGTTTTTACTTCGGGAGTTTTCTGCGGCGCTGCTTTTGCCGCGGATTTTTTTACTGTTGTTTTTGTTTTTGCTGAAGCAACTTTAGCTGCCGGTTTCTTTGTTGTTTTCTTTTTAGCTGGCATTTATCTTCCTAAAGTTGTTTTTGTAATTCCTGGATATATTTTTCGCTGTCGCGAACACTTTCTTCCAAATCACTTATCGAATCTTCAAGATCAACTATTTTGCTTTTTTTGTCGAGTATCGATTTTTTATATTTTTCGATCTTTGCTTTTTCATCATCAATTGCCAAAGAAGCTTTTAATTTTGAAATAGCTTTTTCATTATCAATAATCGATTGATTAAGCCTTACCGCTCTGCCGATAATTTCGCTGTCTTCGGCGGTAACTATTGTATCGATAAAATATTTTCGTTCAGGAGTTATATCTTCGTCTATGCCGGCGGTTTGTGCGCCGAATTTTCTGTATAAATTATCCAGTGATTCATTTACTTCAGTTATATGATTTCTTACTGATTGAATTTGTTTTTGAGGATTACCGTCAATTCCAAACGAAGCCATAATAATTCGTTTTTCGTCTTTTAAAGCGGAAAGTTCATCCGTCGCTGTACGGGAAATTCCACGTAAACTATCAATTTCCGCGCGTATCATCGCTACATCATCGTCGTCACGAATAGGTTCCCGGCTGCTGTAGCGCTCTCCTATGGTATTATATAACTGCCCCTGACTTTCTTGCGCTTTAGTAAGAAATGATTTTAATACAAGTCCTTGCGCGCTTTTTCCAATCCATGTAAAAACATTTCCGCCTTCTTTATTTTCAAGTTCGCCGATGCGCGTTTCCAGTGATTCAAGCTTCGCGGTAAGGGAATCTGCCTGTTCTTTAAAAAGAGAAGTAAAATCGCTATACTCGGCGTTTTCAAGCAGAGCTTTGCCCAATCTGCGGTAAATCCCCGCCATTTCCTTAGCGCGTTCTTTTTCTTCATGTTCCCTTATATTAATCGCGTCTTCCAATTCTTTAAAACGGCGGTTTTTTTCCTCGATTTTACCAATCGCGGCATTAGATTCGGATATATCTTCAAGATAAGCGGTATATTGTCCAATATCTTCAAATTCGTTTTGTATTTCTCTTGTACTGGAAGTATCATTACATGTGCGTATATACAGATTTTCACCAAAATTCTCTAAAAGGGTATCCAGAGAAGATCGGCTATCCTGACTATTTTTTATTAAGTCATCAATTCTCTTTTTTCGATCATCCATATACTCTAATATAAGCTTTTTTAACAAAATAGGGAAGATGGGTATGTAAAATCCCTTGATCAACATATGAAATTTGTTGTATAAATATGGAAATAAGATGAAAAACAGGAGTAAAAGATGAATTTAAGTGAATTAAAACACGCGGAATTGAAAAAATGGGTTGAAGAAACAGCGGCGCTTATGAGCCCCGATTCAATTGAAATCTGTGACGGCAGCAAAGCTGAATATGACAGAATGTTAAAAATTATGGTAGACGCGGGACTTGGCGTAGCGTTAAACTCTGATAAAAGACCTAACAGTTTCTGGTTCAGATCTGATCCTTCAGACGTAGCGAGAGCCGAAAGCCGAACATTTATCGCGAGTAAAAATAAAGATGACGCTGGTCCAACCAATAACTGGACAGACCCTGTTGAATTAAAAAAGACAATGGAAGACCTTTACAAAGGCTGTATGAAAGGGCGCACAATGTACGTTATCCCCTTTTCTATGGGTCCAATTGGCTCTGATATCGCAAAAATCGGCGTTGAAATTTCCGACAGCCCTTATGTAGTTTTTAATATGCACATAATGACAAGAGTTGGTTCCAAGGTTCTGGACGTCCTTGGAACTGACGGTTTCTTCGTACGCTGCCGCCATTCAATCGCGAAACCGCTCGCGGCGGGCGAAAAAGACACAGGCTGGCCATGTGAACCTGATGTAAATAAAAAATATATCAGCCACTTCCCCGAAACATACGAAATTTGGTCATACGGTTCAGGTTACGGCGGAAACGCCCTTCTTGGCAAAAAGTGTCTCGCGCTTCGTATCGCGTCAGTATTAGGAAGAGATCAGGGCTGGCTTGCGGAACACATGCTTATTTTAAAACTTACAAACCCGGAAGGCAAAGTAAAATACATTGGCGGAGCGTTACCTTCAGCATGTGGAAAGACAAACCTTGCCATGTTAGTCCCAACCATCCCCGGCTGGAAAGTCGAATGTATTGGTGATGATATCGCGTGGATGAAGTTTGGACCGGACGGACAGCTTTACGCCATCAACCCGGAATGCGGATTCTTCGGCGTATTACCGGGAACTTCCGATCATTCAAACAAAAACGCGATGGATTCGATCAAGAAAAACACAATCTTTACAAACTGCGGTCTTACAGACGACGGCGATGTTTGGTGGGAACAGATTGGTTATCCCGCGCCGGGCAAAACAATCACTACATGGAAAGGCGAAGTTATTCCTTCCCCAACAACCGATAAACCTGTAGCGGGCGCGGAAGTCGCTCACGTTAACGCGCGTTTTACAGTTCCAGCTTCACAGTGCCCCGCAATCGCTTCTGAATGGGACGATCCAAAAGGCGTGCCTATAAGCGCGTTCCTTTTCGGCGGAAGAAGAGCGGCAACTATTCCTCTCGCGAACCAGGCGAAAAACTGGGTACACGGTGTATTCATGGGTTCAATCACAGGCTCGGAAATCACCGCCGCGGCGCTTGACCTTCAGGCTGGTTCAATACGGCGCGACCCGTTCGCGATGGTACCTTTCTGCGGTTACCACATGGGTGATTATTTCGCGCATTGGCTTAAACTTGGCAAACAGGCACAAGACGCGGGTAACGGCGACAAACTGCCAAAGATTTTCTTTGTTAACTGGTTCCGCAAAGACGCGGACGGCAAGTTTATGTGGCCCGGCTACAGCGAAAACAGCCGCGTTCTTGCATGGCTTTTCGATCGCTGCGACGGCAAAGATAACTTTGTTGAAACACCTATCGGCAACCTTCCCAAACCAGGCAGCATAACACAACCGGCGGATGTAAGTGATGCGACAATGGCAGAACTTATCAAGCTCGACGTTGACGGCTGGAAAAAAGAAATTGCAGACGTAAGAGAAAATCATTATTCCAAGTTTGGCGACAGAATGCCAAAAGAACTTGTTGATCTTCTTAACGTTCTTGAAAATGATTTGAATAAGTAAACCTAAAGGGGTAAGAGCGTTGCTCTGTCCCCTTGCAAAGAAGCCTCAGGTGAAAGCCTGGGGCTTTTTTTTTGGTTAGAATGTTTCTTTTGTTAACGATGCATCATTAATATTAATAATACCTAGCTCAAAAAGCTTTTGCATTTGCAAACAATCAACCCTGATATATGCTCTTTGCTTTTCTCGAAAAAAACAAATTTCAAGTAATATCCAGCGTACTGTTTTGGTATTTACATATATTGATACAAACCCTTTACATTTTTTATTATTTCTGCGTTCGCATATTTTTATATTATCACATGGATACCTGTTCCAACTTGGAATTGGGACAGGATTTTCTATTGTTGATTTTACATCGTATTTACCTATAATTAAATCACGAACAGATTCCATTGAAAAATAGCTAATCATGCAATACCGGCAGCCAATGTTAAATTAAGACGGATAGGTTCTATCTGGAAAATTCTATGCCAAGCATTGATAACATCATCTTTTCTTGATTTTGCCTTACGGTCATTAGCTATTTTATCAAGAAGATATTTATGTTTTGCTTGTAGATATTTTTCAAATAACTGCGATTTTATATTTCCATGACTAAAAGCATTATTAATAATATCTTCTACAACAGAATTAATATTACCATTATAGTTATAAACCATTTGTGTGATATATAAACGAAGCACTTTTTTTAAATTATTACAAGCGTCTTTTAAGTTATCTCCTACAGCATCAATTTCTATATCAATACAAATAGCCTGATATTCGTTTTCTTTTTTAAATATAATCAAATTCATATCCGGTAGCGCGGGGATTGAGTGGTTTTTTGGAACAAAAACTATCTTGCCAAAATCGGCTACGATTGCGTTATTAAAATCAATCATACTTTTATACCTCTTTTCATTATAAATGACTAGGTAAAATATTGTCAATAATTAGATGCTGGACATGAACATTCTCTGATGATGTATCAAAAGTTCTTAAACGCATCCTGCGAAGGTTTCCTTCACCGTCTACCCTGCCTGTAATTACCACACTTGCAATTTGACCAATTTGTGGTAGTAATATCATTAATTTCGCGCGGACGGCAGGTTTATGTGGCCCGGCTACAGCGAAAACTGCCGCGTTCTTGCATGGCTTTTCGATCGCTGCGACGGCAAAGATAACTTTGTTGAAACACCTATCGGCAACCTGCCAAAACCAGGCAGCATAACACAAAACGTTCTGGAAAATGATTTGAATAAGTAAACCTTACAAGGGGATAGCAACACCCTGTCCCCTTCATAGAAGCCTCAGGTGAAAGCCTGGGGCTTTTTTTTGTTATTAAATAAACTCCTTGTTTTATATATCCATTTATGTTAAATTTAATATCATGGAAACAACTTATAAATTAAATGCAAAGGAACTTTCCTCCAACTTTGTAGCTTCTGTTCAAAGTATTTATCTCAACCGTGACATAGAAATAATTGTCCGCGAATCCGAAGATTCTTGGGATGAAACTGAATACCTCGCCAAATCCCCCGCCAATCGGGAACATCTAAATAAAGCTATAGAAAATATTAAACATGGTAAAAACCTTGTTTCTTTTGAAAACCTTGAACAGGTTATACAATATACCGAAAAAAGAGCCGCAGGTTGATAGGTTTTGAAGAAACTGCTTTCGCTGATTATTTGCAATGGGCAGAAGAAGATAAAAAGATTTTCAAAAAAATTAATGCTCTCATAACGGAAATAAAGAGAACCCCTTTTAAAGGAACTGGCAAACCAGAACCTCTCAAAGGAAACTGGTCGGGATATTGGTCTCGTCGTATTACTCTGGAACATCGCTTGGTTTATAAAGTTCTTTCCAATCAAATAATAATTGCGTCATGTAAGTATCATTATTAAAATTAATATTTTAATTTAATAAGGCAAAGGAATCTATTATTTCCTTACTCTCCTATCCTGGCAATCGCAAGTGAATAGACAGAACGAGATACAGGGTCAATCCAAATTTCAATAATTTGGAAGTTATTAATTTTTCCTTCACTTCTTGCGTGTATAACACTGGAGGATCCATGTTCGGCAACGGAAACTTCTCTTGTGTTAACAGTAGTAGACATATCCTGTATCATTCGTGTTATGGCATCTTCTGCGGATCTGAATATTGTATCTTTTAAACGGCGTTGATTTCTGGAAAAACCAACTGATGTAATAAAACCTGCTATTTCCGGCATATTTTGATTTCTTGTCCAATTAGGGCGGCCGTTTGTTGAAGTAGCTCTGTAATTTAAACTTGTTACAGTTGTATTATGTTGAAACCGAACAAAAACGGCTTCATTGGTTCTTAATACATCTATTTGCGGATCAAAGGTTAATTGTTCTATATATTTTTCAAAATTATTATCGTAATTTAATTCTATATCTGATTCATGTGAATAATCAAAAAAATTCATTCCTGTACTATTTATTGATTCAATAATTCCGTGTATGCCAAAATACATTGCGACTTTACGCGCGGCATCTTCTCTTGCCGAAATAATTTCATCTTCTCTTCTCGTCATTATATTTGATACACCTATAACAGTTAACCTGTTATTTGAAGGTCTTATAATGAAATATCCGCTTCTGTATTGTTCCTGTAAATCAGAAGCAAAAATAAAAAATGGGAAAACAAAAATAAATATAAAAACAAAAACTATTTTCATACTGTTTTAAAATCAAGCAGGATGAATGTTAACTTCATCCTGCTTGACATGACTAATCTCGATCAGAAAAACCTAGTTCTGTTCCCTGGAACCTTTCAAATGCCGCAGCCATTCGATCTTCGGCATTAAATGACGCCATTGCGGGTACACTAAGTTTTGCGGCAGATACTGCCTGATTTACTTCATTTAACGCATTCTGTCTGCTAAGCATGACAATTGTCCAGTAATTTCCTCTTTCATCCTCAACTTCATCAACAATAACAGCTCCCTGAAGTCTTGAACGCGAAAGCGCAACTGTTATATTCTCCTGAAATGAAACAGTAGCTGAATGGTCAACTTCACTGCTTGCTGTATAATCACGTACCATATCCTGAATAAATGTATCCATTTGGCGTGATAATTCGGCGCGAGCTCTGGTTGCGGAAACAGTTCGTGACTGGCTCAATGATCTTAAATTGGCAGTCCCAACTCCGACAAGCGCGTCTTCCGGCGCGTTTCTAATTGCGTCTCTTACTTCTTGTGGAATTCTGCTACTTACCGGACGCTGTTGGGTAGACGTATTTGTGTCTTGGTTCCCGCCTGCAAAAGCCGCAAATGAAAAAACAAACGCAAATAATAAAACAAAAATGATTTTCATAATGTATACTTCCTTACCTTTTTATTAATCTCTATCAGAAAAACCAACCTGGTTTGAACCTACAAAATTGTCAAACGCGTTATTCATGCGTCTTTCGGCATCAAAAGAAGCCATTGCGGGAACGCGAAGTTTGGCTGCTGCTACTGCTTGATTGATCTCGTTAACAGTATTTGTTTTATTCAGCATAATAATTGTCCAGTAATTTCCCCTTTCATCTTCAATTTCATCAACGATAGATGAACCTTGAAGCCTTGATTGTGAAAGAGCTACTGTTATATTTTCCTGGAAAGAAATTACTGCAGAATGATCAACTTCACTGCCTGCGGTGTAATCACGTACCATATCCTGTATGATAGTATCCATCTGACGTGAAATTTCCGCGCGTGCTCTTGTTGCGGAAATTGTTCTGGATTGGCTTAAAGAAGCCATTCTTGCGGTTCCAACTCCCACAAGAGCGTTTTCAGGCGCGTTTCTGATTGCGTCCCTTACTTCTGCCGGTAATCTTGAATCAACACGGCGAGCATTGCCAGATGATGAATTACCTGTAGATGCGCATGACATTATTAAAGCTGTCAGCAAACAAATTGTAATTGTAACAAAAAGAGTTTTTTTCATTTTTTAACTCCAAACAGTATATCTGTCTTCATACGAAAACAGTAGTATATACACGATTACTGCGGCATTAGCGCCGCGAGGTATTCGCGTAACAAACCGGGGTAACTTTCAGTTATCATCCTTTCAATTCTTAAATATGATCTAGCTTGCGCTTCTTCGTAAGTAGTATGTCCTTCCCTGTCTGTTATAGTAAATGAAAGAATTACAGAGCCAGTAGCTCTTTCAACCAAGTTTGCGTTTACAGTAAAACGGCAAAAAATAAAATTATTATTGGGAAACACAGCTTCCGCCATATTTATACTTATTTCCAAAACATAGGGAGTATTGCTGCCCTGTGTCCTAAGTCCTTCGCTATTTAAGACTCTTGCGAAAGCGTCTCTAACACGGTTGTTGGAATCACCAGTAATACTAAAACCAACAGATATATTCCTTATTATGTTTTGTATCTCCAAATTTAAACTATCTGCCGTAGTTATATTAAGCGAAACTGTCGAACCTCCAACAAGCGAAACAATGCCTGCATATTCGGCATTAATTCCCGCAAGTATAACAGCAAGCCTGAAACGCTGTAAACCTGTAAATGTGTTTTTTTCGGCATTGCTCATTCTGGTAAGATTTTCTATGTTGCTTTGATTCAAACGAATCAACTGCGTATATATAACAGCTGTTCTTTCTTTTTCGATATAAGCAAGCACATTTACAGTTCCGCGTCCATCGTCCCAAACACTTACAACTTGAGCTCCTATAAGGTTGTTTAAAGAAGCTGCTGTAGCAATTGTGTCATTTACATGAGTATTTTCTGATGATGAAATTAACCCATTATTTACTGCTTCCGAATATATGGATGTAACTTCTAATCTTGTATCGATTGATATTCCAAAGAAGACTACAAGATTGGCTAAAGCTCTTCTTTCAGCTTCGGCGCGGTTTGAAGCATATCCTACAGCAGCGACATAATGATCTTGTGACAAAGTTGCATAGGGATTTATTACCCATGCAGGGCGTTCTCCACCCCTTGTTACTTGAGCAGCAGGCGCGTTTTGTGTATTTCCTGACGCTGCAGAACCACCCCTTAGAGCTTCCTCCAGCCTGCGAGTCGCGTCATCTGCCGCTGCTTGCGAATTTGCCAATGATTGAGCAAATAAAACATGAGTAAAAATGCCAAGGAACAGAAAAACAAGTATCTTAAACTTCATTGATTATAACATCCAGCCCAAACCAACTTTAATTAAAAGACCATGACCTACTCCTAATTCGAGCGGTTTAACATCCCCACCAAATGGAATAGATGCTCCGTAAATAAGATGACTTCTTATAAACATTCTTTCGTTTAAAAATGCGTCTAACCCTACACCGGCTCTTAACCAAAGATCATGCCACCAATCCATTGCTTCAGCGCCGCCATCTCCGCCTAATGTAAATTCAAAATCAACGCCGCCTGTTGGAAAAAATACCAAAGTATCCGATACAGGAATAGGATATTTATAATAAACGCCTAATTGTAAGGCTAATACACTATCAAGACCTCCACTCATTTCGTAAGTATTAGTTACCCCATTGAATGTTTCTGTTACTTTTACTTTTGAAGGGTTCTTATAAAGAAAACCAAAATTAACTTCCCAAAACTGGCTGATGCCATAAAAACCAAACGCGCCAAAACCATTACGAGTCAAATCTGCATCTAAACTAAAAGATTCACCTTCAAACGTTTCAGATCCTGATAAATTACTGATAGCTAAATTATAAAGCAATCCACCACCAACTGTCCTTTCCATTGCAAATAACCCTGATGATATAAACATCAAAAGTATTACAACTACACAAACTTTTTTCATACATTTCTCCTTTAAAATTATTTATAGATAAAATCTATAATCTATACCGGTTTCATAACATGAACCAGAAATAAACATTAGTAAGTCATATTTAATAAGCTTCTGAAGCCATTGCTAAAATCTCGGCTGTTTGTACATCTAATGCTTTTACACGCAACCTCCTTGTAGAACCGCTTCCGCTAATACTTCCTGTAATTACAATATTTGCACCCAACAATTTGCCAATACTAACTGCCGAACTGTCATCAACATCACCGGAATACTGAAAAGCCGCTTCTCTTTGAATCGCGTCAAGGCTTGCCCGATCCACAACTCTATATCTTCTGGTATTAACCAAATAATATGCCAATTCCTCTATAACAAAAATTGCAAGATCAGGATCATTGGTCGAAATACTAAGTACTGCTACAGTTGTGTTATTGGGTAGGGTTTCTATTATTACATTTACCGATCTTGTTACAGCGCTTTCGATTGTATTTCCACCGGCAGGAGGACGGGGAGTAACCGCAGGCGTCGGTGCAGGCGCCGGTGTCGGCGCCGGAGCAGGTGTGGGTGCAGGTGCCGGATTTGGTTGTACAGTAGCGACAGGTACACCGCCGCCGCCAAGAGAGCTTGTACTTTGAATACTTAAACTTAACAAGGCGCCATAACGGAGTGTCATGCCAATAATTATGCTATTTGAATTTGCGTTTACAGTTATTAACCTTTTAGTACCAATGGCCCATTGGTTATTCCTTGATGTTGTATCAGCTGCTTCTAATTGATATTGCCCATTTGGAACAATTATTTTTTCTCTTGATCTTGGGGTTACATGAGCTACAATTGTACCATTCATCCATACAGCAATATCACGATCAGAGTTTTCCGCATTAATAATAATTTCTGATTGTCCTGATCCGGCTGAGACATTGAAGTTATTATGCCCTGCTAATCGCATTTGAGCATCCAACCCAATAATAAGCATAAAACCAAAGAAAATTAATAAAAAACTCTTTTTTGATACTTTCATGTCAAAATAATACATTTTATTTGACTTTTTGTCAATATTAATGCTATATAATCATATTTTCTTTACTATTTGTCATTGGTAGCATATCTTTCAATTAGGTATTATCAAAAAACCTAACTATTAAGGATAGAAAATGACAGATCTGAGGAAGGTGCTATCATTTAATTTGAAGCAGCATCGTAAAAAACAGGGTTTGTCGCAGGCAAAACTAGCGGAATTAATAAATATTTCTGATAATCACATTGCATTAATAGAAACAGGCAGGCGTTTTCCTTCCATTAAAATGCTGGAACAATTAGCAAATGCGCTAAAAATCGATACTCTTGAGTTTTTTTCGATAAAAACAATAGAATTATCTGCAAAAAAAGACCAAAAAAAGGCTATTTTAGAAGATATTGACCGTATTTTAACTTTAAGATTAATTGATGAATGATAAACAGCGAATAAAGATTATTAACCGGATTACCGCGCAATCTTGAAAAAAGCGTAAATAAACTCGTTACTGCCGTTTTTTCAGTTCCGCTTTCAAACGAGCGATTTCAGTGTCTTTATTTAATATTTCAGCTTTATGATCAGCGACAACTGACTTCCACTTTTTACGTTCTCGTTTTTCACCTTTCTTTTCCGCATGGTACAAAGCGGTGGCTTCATCGTGGCGAGCTTTTGCCCAAAGCCGTTCCCTTTCACGAAATTCCGAATCAGCTGTTATACTATAATAGGCACTTAACGCCTG
>WQXE01000056.1 GCA_009784995.1 Treponema sp.
AAACATTTTCCAAATCACAGAGAAAGAGATTACCGTGATGTTCAGATTCGCAGGGTTTTGGATTATATAAGTACATATAATAACAATGGAAATAACGTTGATCCTGAACAGGAATTTATGCTCGCTACGCAAAATCAAATGAGCTACACTCTTTTTGCTCAGGCAGCAGCATTTGAGTTCAGTCAAATTAACCAAGTGCTTAGAGGTTAATAATTTGTTAATAAACCGGTGCCATTTATTTTAATAATTGGCACCAAGGAGCAGATGATGGGGATTTATAGTTCGATTAATATCGCGTCAACAGGTTTAAGCGCCAACAGGATGAGGCTTGATGTTATCGCTGATAACATGGCGAATGTTAATACAACTCGCACAACAGAAGGCGGCGCTTTTAAACGCAGCCGCGTTATTATGCGCCCTGTTACAGAAGGTCCTTATTGGAGATCTCCATTTCTTCCTGATTCATTGGATAACAATCTTGGCAAAGGAGTCAGAGTTGTAGAAGTGCAAAAAGATCGTTCGACAGAACCGCGTTATGTTTACGATCCGACTCATCCTGACGCTATTTTAACAGGCAGATGGGAAGGTTATGTAGAAATGCCAAATGTTGATGTTGTTACAGAAATGGTAGATATGATATCAGCGTCCCGCTCTTATGAAGCGAATGCCGCGATTATCGAAGGTTCAAAAGCGATGTTCCAACGTGCTTTGGATATCGGAGCCAGATAACAATAAATTTTTTTAAACTTGGGAGGGTTTTATGACAATATTTAATAACGAAGCTTATGTATCCGCGACCGCCGCGAAAAATTACGGGACAGTAATGAATCGAACACATCCGGGTCACATGATGCCGCCTGATAGTCCGTATTCCGGCAGCGGAAGAAATATCCTTTTATTAAGAGATACTGTAGGCGCGAATGGTTTAACAGGAGCCGGAACGTTTGAAGACGCTATGCTGCAGGCTCTGGATAAAGTTTCCGCTACGCAGATAAATGCGAGCGACTTGCAAAAGCAGGCGATTATAGATCCGGGTTCTGTAGATATTCATGATATTACAATAGCCCAGGCGGAAGCGAGTATGGCACTTGGCATTACGCGCAATATTTTAAGCAGACTTGTACAAAGTTGGAGAGATTTAATTAATACAAGATAAAACATATTTTTAGGAGGGGGAGATATGAACGATTTTTTCAAAAAGGTATTGTCTAAGGCTACGGCTCTTTGGGCAGGATGGTCAATGCAGCAGCGGTTGATTATAGGCGTTATTTTTATAATCGCGCTTATTGGTGTTATCGCGCTTTTTAGAGTTTCAGCGACACCGGTTTTAGTTTCTGTAATCGACGCGCCAATAAGAGATCAGGCGGCGTTAGACAGAATCGTGCTTCGCTTGAATGAAGAAAATGTTGATGTATCAGTTACATCTACAGGTCTTGTTCAGGTCGCGGACGCCGCTACAGCGAGGCGAATGAGAACAATTCTTATTCGCGAAGATTTAATTCCGTCCGGGATTGATCCGTGGGCTGTTTTTGACAGAGAACGATGGACAACCACCGATTTGGAGCGTAATGTAAATTTACAGCGCGCGCATCAAAGAATGCTCACTGAACATATAAGAGCGATAGACGATGTAGATGATGTCAGTATACAAATTGTCTGGCCGCGGGATAGAATTTTCCTTCAGGATCAAAATCCCGCGAGCGTCAGTGTTCGTATTACTCCAAAACCCGGAAGTGATATAACTATATTTCCCCAAAACCGCAGAAAAATCGAAGGTATACAAAAATTAATCCAGTTCGCGATAGAAGGGTTACACCCTGAAAATATCGTTATAACTGATCACAGAGGAAATATACTTAATGATTTTGAAGGAATGGCAGCGGCAGACAGGCTCGCGTTAATAGCGCAGGAACAAAATCAAATCAGAAGACAGGAAATTCTTTACAGAGACGCTATTCTTTCTTCCCTACAATTAATTTTTACAAGTGATCGTGTAAGGGATTTAGACGTCAAAATTGATATGGATATGTCACAGATGACTGTCAGAACTCAGGAATATTTCCCTATCGAAATGAGAGCGCGTACTCCAGGTCTTCCTTATGACGATTCTATTTATCTTGAATCAATTACAGTAGGTGAATCAACAGCTGAAACAATTTGGGAAGGAACAGGTTTTAATCCTGAAGGTCCCACAGGTGTTGAGGGTCATGTTCCGCCTTCCTTCAGGGATATGAGTAATTTATATGGAAGGATGAGACAAACAACCAGAACACATAATGAAGTTATAAATGACCGTAAAATTCAGGAAGAAAGAAGCCCGTCAATGGATCGCGTTACAGTTTCTGTTAATATTGACGGAGTATGGCGATGGAGATATGACGCGAAAGGAAATCCTGTTGTTGGTCCTGATGGAACAATTGAAAGAGATTATACTCCAATTTCAGAAGATATCAGACGTTACGCTGAAGATTTAATTAAAGGCGCGATTGGATATAATCCGGCGAGGGGAGATTTTGTTGTAGTTACAAATATTCCAATCGACCGTACAGTTGAACATCGCGATGAAGACGCGGCGTATTTCAGGCAGAAACAAGTTCAAACAACAATCATTATATTTGTAGTTGGTTTGACATTAATACTATTTGGATTTATGCTGTTTAGAATGATCTCTCGCGAAATGGAAAGACGCAAGAGACTTGCTGAAGAAGAAAGAGCAAGGCGTGAACAGATGCTGCGTGAAAGCGCTATGGCAGAAGCGGAACAGGAAGGAATGGATGTATCTATTTCTCTGGAAGAACGCACAAGGATGGAATTAATGGAAAGCGCCATCAATATGGCGAAAGAACATCCGGAAGACGCCGCTCAATTAATCAGAACCTGGTTGTTGGAGGAATAGTATGTCAAAGACTAGTTTACAACCTGGAGCCGCCACAGGCGGTTCCAAAAAGAAAGGTGTAAAAGAATATACAGGGCGCCAAAAAGCCGCGATATTTCTTGTAACAATCGGTTCAGAAATTTCATCGGAAATTTTCAAGTATCTGCGTGAAGATGAAATTGAAACTCTTACATTCGAAATCGCTCGTCTTGAAACAATAGACTCCGAACAAAAAGACGCAATCTTGCAGGAATTCCAGGAACTGATGATGGCTAATCAATTCATCTCTACAGGTGGTATTGATTACGCGAGAGAGCTTTTGGAAAAATCACTTGGAAGCCAAAAGGCTATCGATATTATTAATAGACTTACATCAAGCCTTCAGGTACGTCCTTTCGATTTTATCCGCCGTACAGACCCGGCGCATCTTTTAAACTTTATACAACAGGAACATCCGCAGACAATCGCGCTTATTCTCGCTTACCTTGAACCCGGCAAAGCTTCTGTTATTTTACAGAACCTTCCGCACGAAGTTCAAAGTGATGTCGCCCGCCGTATCGCGACGATGGACAGAACAAGTCCTGAAGTTTTACGCGAAGTTGAACGCGTTCTTGAAAAGAAATTGTCGTCACTATCAAGTGAGGACTACACGGCGGCAGGCGGTGTTGAAAGTATCGTAGAAATTCTTAATCTTGTTGATCGCGCGTCTGAAAAGCAGATTATCGAAGCGTTGGAAGACGAAGATCCGGAACTCGCGGAAGAGATCAAAAAGAGAATGTTCGTATTCGAAGACATCGTTATGCTCGACGACCGCGCCATTCAAAAAGTTATGCGCGAAGTCGACTCACAGGAACTCGCGAAAGCGCTTAAATCTGTTGACTCCGAAGTTCAGGATAAGATCTTTAAGAATATGTCCAAACGCGCCGCGAGCATGCTTAAGGAAGACATGGAATACATGGGACCTGTACGCTTGAAAGACGTAGAAGAAGCGCAGCAAAAAATAGTTTCGATTATCAGACACCTTGAAGACACTGGTGAAATTGTTGTTGCCCGCGCCGGCGAAGATGAATTGGTGGTATAATTATGTTGAAGGCTGTTTTCAGACCGAATGAGTTGGTAGCGCTAACAGATAAAGTTGTTATCGATTCTCCTACTTCATATTCCGAACTTGCTCATTTCGCTCCGGTTGAAGAAATCGAAGAAGATATAAGCAGTGTCGAAGAATACACAGGTCCCACGGCGGATGATCTTCGCCGTGAGGCTGAAATGTTTAAGTCGCAATGGGAAAATGAAAAAGAGAGAATGCTCGCTAACGCCAGATCGGAAGCTGAAAACATTGTTCAGGACGCTCAAAGAGCCGCTTTCGCCGAAGTTAAAAGACAAACTGATGAAGCGCAGGTAATAAAACAGCAGGCGCAAGCGGAAGCTGAGCAAATTGTTTCTGACGCGCAATTTAGAGCAAACGAACTTGAAAATGAAATAAGACAATCTTTGGAAGGCGAACGCAAAGAAGCCAGAGAGCAGGGAAGGGTAGAAGGAAGAGAAGATGGATTTAACGATGGCAAAGCTGAGGTAGATCATTTAATTCAAAGAACCCAGGTTATGCTTGAACGCGCTCAGGATAAAAGAGGAGAAATCCTTAAAGAAACAGAAAAAGAAATAGTTGATCTGGTTCTTTTAATTTCCAGAAAGGTTATAAAAGTAATTTCCGAAAACCAGAGAGATGTTATAATCGCGAATGTTATCGAAGCGCTGCGAAAAGTAAAAGCCAAAGGAAGTGTTATCATAAGGGTTAATTTGGCGGATTTAAAACTTGCGACAGAACACAAACAGGATTTTATCAGAATGATAGAAGGTGTTGATACAATTCATGTAATGGAAGACAGTTCTGTTGATAAAGGCGGATGTATAATAGAAACTGATTTTGGCGAAATCGACGCTAGAATCGCGAGCCAGCTCGCGGAACTGGAAAATAAGATATTGGAAATTTCGCCTATCAGTTCGCGTATAAAAGAAAACCTGCCGCCTCCGATAATAAGAACCGCGAATTTAAACGCTGGTTTAGCCGCGGCTTCTTCTTTAATGGGACTTCCCAACGCTGCTCCCGCGGAAGAATCCGCTGATGATTCAGATGAAGAAGATCTTTCACAAGGAGCGAGCGCGGCGCTTACCGCGTCAGCGGCATTGGCGGCGCTCGCTACAATGGCGACAAAAGGCAAAAGAGATTCTGATAGAAAGATAACAGAAAAAATGGAACAGCATTTAACTAAAAGGAAAACAGACTAAACTTAATTAATCAGTGTGTAAGTTCTGTAGAACACTTGGGAGGGTGCATGCGGGAAGTAATTACAGAAATAGAAAATACTCATGTAAATGATTTTGAATCAATATTGTTTAATAAATATTTGGATTCCGCGAATAGAACAGATCCAATTAAATATGTAGGTAAAGTTTCCAAAGTACAGGGTTTATTAATAGAAAGCAGAGGACCTCAGGCTATAATTGGCGAGATATGCAGAATTGTTGTTCCAAAAGGAAGAGGAATAATCAGAGCGGAAGTTGTCGGACTTAAAAATGAAACCGTACAGCTTATGGCTTATGACGAAACTGATGGAATTGAAATCGGCGACAGAGTTATAGCGCTTGGCAGTCGTTTAGAAGTTCCAGTTTCGGACAGATTAATGGGTAGAGTTCTTGACGCGCTTGGTAATCCAATTGACGGCAAGGGTGAAATTTCATCGGATTGTATGTACCCCGCGCTGGCGAGTCCACCCGATCCGCTTTCGCGCCGCCGTGTAACAGAACGCATAACTACAGGGGTACGCGCGATAGACGGTCTTTTAGCGATTGGAAAGGGACAGCGTATGGGAATATTCGCTGGCTCAGGGGTTGGCAAATCAACCCTGCTTGGAATGATCGCGCGTAACACAACCGCCGATGTTAATGTTGTAGCTCTTATAGGGGAACGCGGGCGCGAAGTAAATGACTTTATAGAAAAAGATTTAGGACCTGAAGGTCTCGCGAGAAGCGTATTAATTGTAACTCCGTCAAACTCGCCGCCTCTTGCCCGTTTGCGCGGCGCATATGTAGCGACCGCGGTAGCCGAATATTTCCGCGATCAGGGAAAAGATGTAATGCTTTTATTTGATTCAGTAACACGCTTCGCCCGCGCCATGAGAGAAATAGGACTAGCTTCCGGAGAGCCGCCGGCGCAAAGGGGTTATCCGCCAAGCATGTTTGATTCTATGCCGAAACTTTTGGAAAGATCCGGCACATCAGACAAGGGAAGCATCACAGGTTTTTATACAGTTTTAGTAGACGGCGACGATATGGACGAACCTGTAGCCGACACTGTTCGCGGCATTTTAGACGGACACATTGTTCTTTCGCGTGATTTAGCGCAGGCGTATCATTATCCGGCTATTGATGTATTACAAAGCATTTCACGTCTCGCTCCGAGTATAACTGGAAATGCTAGTAAAAGAGCGGCAGGAATTATAAGAAAAAATATGGCTGCTTACGCGAAAGCGGAAGATTTAATAAACGTAGGCGCGTATCATCATGGATCTAATCCCGATATTGACGAAGCAATAAGGATGCATAACCCAATCGAACAATTTTTAATACAGGATGTTGAAGAGCCGTCTTCTTTTAAAGCAACACTGGAAGGTTTATCCGCGATTACCGGAGTTAATATTCCGTCTGAAGAAATGATAGATGATAATGAAAAACTTATATTCGCGGGAAGTTCTGTTTTAAATGAAAGACAGCCTCAGCAAAGTATCGCCGCTCCCGTCGAAGAAAACGTTATGGCGTTAAACAGTGTCGCGGCTTTATTTTCTTCGATGCCCGGAATGAATATTTTATCGGAATAAATTTGTGAAAAGATTTAAATTTTCTTTAGAAAAAATTCTTAAATTAAGGGAATACAAGGAAGAAGAATGTAAACACGCGCTTGGACAGGCAATCAGCATGTTGAATCTGATAGAAAATAAAATAAAAGAAACAGCTGTAAAACATCATCAAGCCGCGGTTCAACGATTCAATGATCCTTTGGATATTCCTTCCTGGGATATATATATTTTACGTCTTGAACAGGAAGCCGAAAAACTGGGAACACAGGCCGCGAAAGCGCAAATAGTTGTAGATGAAAAACGATTATTGTATATGGAAGCGCAAAAAGATTTAAAAGCGATGGAAAAACTAAAAGAAAAGCAAAAGAAGGAATATCATAAAAAAATGCTTGATAAACAAATGGCGGAAGTTGATGAAATTACTTCTTCGCGATATATTACTCAATTAGTTTAAATTAAACTGATATAATATTTATTGAATAAAAACAATTAATTATTATATAATGATTATATGAAAATCTATAAATTAATCGCCGTTTTATTGGCTGTCTTTTTTATTTTAACATGTGTTTCAAAACCCGCTATTGATCCTTCTTTACAGGCTGAACTGGAAAAAGTTCCGCTTGTAAACGACGCGATTACAGGAATTCTCCCAAATGGTCTGCGTTATTATATATTGGAAAATTCATTTCCGCAAAATAGAGCGCATCTCGCGCTTGTAGTTAACGCGGGATCTGTTTTGGAAAGAAACAACGAAAGAGGTTTCGCGCATTTTGTTGAACATATGGCTTTTAAAGGCACAACAAGATTTCCAGAAATGGAATTAATCGATTACCTGCGCTCGCTTGGAATGCGTTTTGGTCCCGACGCGAACGCGTACACATCCTACAATGAAACAGTATATCATTTTGATGTTCCTGTAGAAAATGTAAATGGAATAAAACAAATTCCACATAGAGCGCTCGCGATCCTTGATGACTGGACACATGCCGTCAGTTTCAACCCTGATGATGTACATAACGAAAGCCTTGTAGTATTGGAAGAAATCCGCGCCAGATCAGGCGCGATGGATAGGGTGAGAAAAATTCTTTTTCCAATTCTTTTTAAAGGAAGCCCTTACGAAAACAGGGATGTTATAGGACTTGCGAATATAATAGAAAACGCCACACCTCAGCAATTAAGAGCGTTTTATGACAGATGGTATACAAGTGATAACATGGTTCTTGTTTTTGTAGGGGACTTTGACGGTAAAGCTTTGGAAGCGGAACTAACACAACATTTTAACATGCCTTCCGCGAGAAGACCTGTAAATCGCCCCGTATATAATTTGCCGCCGCCAAGAAACAATAATTTCCATGTAGAAATTATTACAGACCCTGAACTTACGGCTGTAAGTTATAATATCTATTATAAACAAAAACAGGGTTTTCCAAGAGGAACAGTCGGTTATTTTCGGGAAAAAATAATACATATTTTAATAGATCAAATGCTTTCGATGCGTTTCGCGGAAGCTTCAGAAGATCCACAGGCCGCGGCAAGCGGTTCATGGTCAAGTATTTGGCAATGGGTGAATTCGCAATTTTTTGTTTTGGGAACACAACCAAAAACAGGAAACGCTGAACAGGCTTTAATAGAATTACTTTTGGAAAAAGAATCCATACGCCGTTTTGGATTTACACAAAGCGAACTCCAACGCGCCAAATTAAACCTTGTTTCCAGTTTAGAAAGAACATTGTCAGAAAAAGACAGAAGAGAATCACGTTCATTTTTAAACAGATTTGTAAATCATTATTTATTTGGAGAAGATTTCGCGGATATTGAGTGGGAATTAAACATGGTAAACACTCTATTGCCTTTTATTGATCTGGAAGAAATAACTCAAACGGTTAGAAATTATTTTTTGCCAAACGATATAAATGTTTTTTTAATAGCGCCTGAAGCAGAAGCGAATACTCTTCCTTCCGAAAACAGAATAAGAGCGATTTTTAGAGAAACACAAAACGCGCAAATACAACCAAGACAGGATGAAATATTTTCCGGTGAATTATTGGACAAACTTCCTGTACCCGGAAGAATTATTTCAGAAACAACAGACGCGCAGACAGGAGCGGTTACTTTAAGATTGTCAAACGGCGCTGAGGTTATTTACAAAGAAACTACTAACAGAAATAATGAAATTATTTTTTACGCAATGTCCAGGGGAGGTTACGCTAACGCGACGGAAGAAAATATAGTATCTGTCAGGATTCTACCTGATATGTTAAACGCTTCAGGACTTGGAAATTATTCAAGGACGGAATTAATAAATAAACTAGCGGGTAAACAGGTTTCATTTTCATTTTGGAGTTCCGATTATTACCGCGGTTTTCAGGGGTCGTCTACAACACAGGATTTTAATACTTTATTTGAAATGCTGAATATCTTTTTTACTAATCCAAGACTTGATGAAAGAGCGATAACCGCGATGCTCGATCAATATAGAACAAGTCTTATACATCAAATGGAAAATCCGCAAAATGTTTTTTCGCGGGAAATTCAAAATATTGTAAGTAATAATCATCCGTTTTTTAAAAGCCTTGAATTAAGCGACATTGACAGAGTTTCCATAAGACAAGCTGGTGATTTTTTAAATAATTATATTAACCCGGCTGATTATACTTTTATTTTTACCGGTAATATTAATCCTGATATTATCAGGGAATTTTCCGCACTTTATATCGCGTCAATTCCGGCTGCGCGTTCGATGAATAACTGGGTTAATCCAGGTGTTTCACATCCGATACCGGGGAGAAGAACTATTTACAAAGGTTTAGACGAAAGATCAATTGTTTATTTGGGATGGTTTGTACCTGAAACAGAAGGTTTTAATGAACAGAAAAATCAGGTTTCCGATGTTTTATCAGAGTATCTTCGAATTTTATTATCAGATGAAATTCGCGAAAACCTTAGCGGTGTATATTCAATTTCAGCGGGTTCTTCCATTTCTGTAATACCAATTGGCACAAAAGTTATTAACGCTTATTTTATGTGCGGCCCAAATAGAGCTGAAGAATTAATCAGCGCTGTTCGTGAAAATATAATGGATATATTCAGGCAGCCTATAAATATCGAAACATTTAACATGGCAAAAGAAGCGTTATTAATGGGTCACGAAAGGTCGATGCAGCAAAACTTGCATATCGCGAGAAGTTTCGCGAACTCTTCCGTTCTATATAATACAACTCTTAACAGGCTTAATTTAAGACCGGAAGCGATAAGAGCTGTAACACCGCAAGAGGTTCAGGCTTTGTGCCGCGAGATACTTGCCGTGAATCCTGTTGAATTAATACTTTTCCCGGAAGGTTGGAATGACTAAAATAGGGTAGTAGAATACTACTAATCTCCCTATTTTAGTAATTTCCTGTACGATTTATTTTAAAAGTTTTCTTTTTTGTTTTTCCTGAACGCTTCCAAACATTCGCGTCTAAAAATTACAACAGAAAGATCTTTTACCTCGATTTCTGTTTTTAACTTGGCGGCGTTTTCATCAACAAGTTTTGACAACGCTTCCAGTTCAAGTATGCGTTCCGGTTTTACTCCGCATCCGATTAATAGACCTTTTAATTTTTCGGATGGCATAATTGTCGGCTGACATCCTGTCATCGCTACGCTTGAGTTGTCTAAGATGATCAATGTCATTGTTGATTTCGCGTCTACCGCGTCAATTAAAGCTGTAATACCGCCGTGATAAAATGTTGAATCGCCGATAACCGCGAGACCGTATTTTAATCCGGCGTCGACAGCGCCTTTTGCCATGCCAACACACGCGCCCATGCAAACAATACTTTCGATCGCGTTCCACGGAGGAGCAACGCCAAGTGAATAACAACCAATGTCTGAATTGATTCCAACATCAGGGTGACCCGGGCGTGAATCCAATTCCTTTACGGCTTTCATTATCGAATCATAACTGTCGATATGCGGACAACCCTGACACAATACCGGAGGGCGAGGCGTTAACGCGCCTGTTTCGATATTAATAGATTTTCTTGGCGGAAGTCCAAGTACTTTGCGTACATTATCAGGGTCAAGCTCGCCTGCCTGAATTAAAGGTTTTAAATCCGCGCCAGTGATGCCAAAAATTCTTTGCGCGATAAACGGCTGACCTTCTTCGATAATTAAAACTTCATCCGCTTCATTACAAAGCTTTTTAATTTTTTTCTCCGGCAGTGGATAAGCGCCGATGTGTAAATGAAGCGGAGCGTTTTTACCCTGCTTTTTGCGCATCGCTAAAAAGTCTTCGAAGTTTTCTTCGTAGTAATTACCGCCAAGACCGGAAGTAATAATCGCTAAATCAGTACCGCTTGATTGAGTTAATTTATTTACATTATTTTCTTCCGACCACTGCTGTAAAAAGTTTTGTTTTTCTAAAAGTCCCGCGTAATTTTTTCTAGCGAAAGCGGGAATAAGTACCCATTCATTTTTATCTTTTGTTTTGGAAACAGGATTTTGCGCTCTTTCTTTCGCTGGGATTACCGCGGCTCTTGAATGAGCGAGACGGGTTACAAGGCGAAGAAGAACAGGAAGGTTAAACTTTTCCGAAACTTCAAAAGCTTCGCGAACCATGTCGTAAGCTTCCTGTTGGTTGCGAGGTTCAAGACAGGGAACCATCGCGAAGTTGGCGTAGAAACGGGAATCCTGTTCATTTTGGGAACTGTGCATTCCGGGGTCATCGGCAATCGCTATAACAAGACCACCTTTTATTTTTAATAAAGCCGCGTTCATAAAAGCATCGGCGGCAACGTTTAAACCAACATGTTTGGTTGTTACAAGTGTACGCCTGCCCGCGAAGGAAACTCCCAAAGCCGCTTCAAGCGCGGTTTTTTCGTTTGCGCACCAGCGCGCGACAGGACCGCCTTTTTTATATTCATTTATTAAATACTGCATTATCTCCGAAGACGGAGTTCCAGGATATCCGTATGACGCGCTTACTCCGGCGTGAATCGCTCCAAGCGCGACAGCCTCGTCGCCTAATAACGCCAGTTTTTCTTTACTCATTTTATTCCTCCATTTTGTAATTGCAGTATATATTTTTACGGTTATTTCTTCAATACTACTTATAAATATACTTTGTATATAGTATACTAAATTATATTTTTAATAAAAAAGGTGTTTTATGTTTATTAAAGTTTTTCTGCTTCTGTTGTTTTTCGCTGTAACAATCTTTGTAGGATTATATTTCCGCAAAAGAGCGACAAACGTAAACGATTTCGTTTTGGGCGGACGTAATGTCGGCATGTGGCTTACAGCATTCTCCTATGGC
>WQXE01000057.1 GCA_009784995.1 Treponema sp.
GACACAAACGCGGGTCATAGCCTTCCCCTGTCGATATGTTACCTACAGGTTATACTTCATTTACCTAACTGTCTCTGGTTAACTTTTTATCATTCCTCCGTGTGATGAATTTTCAGAACAAATTTAGTATAATCATTTAACAAGGAAGATTCAATTGAGAATAACTATCGACCCAATAATAAAAGAAATCGCCGGGATTTTTAACAGTAACAATAAAGAAATTTACCTTGTAGGCGGAGCTGTAAGAGATAAACTGCGGGGAAAAAAAATACACGATTGGGACATGACAACAAACGCTCTGCCCGATGAGGTAACAGCGATAATAAAAAAAGCTGGCGGCAAGGTAATTCCCACAGGCATTAAACACGGAACAGTCACCGTTCTTTTTAAAAATATCAGTACAGAAATTACAACATTCAGAACAGAATCCGATTATTCTGACGGACGGCGGCCCGACAAAGTAAATTACGCAGCCACCATAGAAGAAGATTTATCGCGGCGTGATTTTACAATGAACGCGATCGCGCTGCGGCTTCCCAAAGGAGAAATCGTTGATCCCTTTAAAGGTCTAAAAGACATCAAAGCGAAAATTATTCGCTGTGTGGGAGACGCTAACGAACGATTCAACGAAGACGGCTTGCGCCCGCTTCGAGCCGCGCGTTTTGCCGCTCAGCTTAATTACAAAATCGAAAAAAATACTTTAGAAGCTATAAATGGCGCGTTAGCTGTAAGCGCTAAAGTTTCCTGGGAACGTGTGCGCGAAGAAATTGACAAGATACTGGCTTCCGCTGTTCCGTCTTTAGGGTTTCGTATAATGGAAAAGACAGGTTTATTAAAACTTTTCCTTGAGGAGTTAACACTTTGCAGAGGCATCGAGCAAAAAGGTTTTCATCAATATGATGTATTGGATCATAACTTTCTTACCTGCGATTACGCGGCAGCTAAAGGGTTTTCCAAAGAAACGCGCCTTGCCGCGCTTTTTCATGACATTGGAAAACCAAGCGTTCGCGAGCTAGACCCATCCGGCGTTTGGACATTCTATCGCCACGAAGAAGTGTCGTCTGAAATGTGCCGTGTTATATTAAACCGCTTGCGCTATTCAAACGCGGTTATCGATAAAGTATGCCACTTGGTAAATCAACATATGTTTTTATACACGGAAAATTGGACAGACGCCGCTGTTAGGCGATTTATCGCGCGTGTCGGAGAAGATCACCTAAATGATATTTACAGTTTGCGCCGCGCCGACATTTATGGATTTTCCGGCAAGGAACCTGATTATCGTTCTATAAAACAGTTAGTTGAAAGAGTGAATAAAGTTTTAACTAAAGGTCGCGCGTTTACAATTAAAGACCTTGCCGTATCTGGAAAAGATCTAATGGAAATTGGAATACCTGGCGGTAAAATGATGGGAGTAATTTTAAAAGAACTCCTTGAAACCGTAATTGATGATCCTGAACAGAACACCAAAGAAAGATTAAAACAAATAGCAGAAAAAACTTATAAACGTTGACTAACACCTTGTCGCATTTTTCACCCTTTTGTTCATTTTATGTTAAAATTCTTTATTATTTTACGAATTTTACGATAATTTCTTGACAAATACCAATAATTTGATAGAATTCTAATAGAAGCATAGTTTTCCGGAGGATCTTCATGAGTTTAAAATTCAGACTCACTTTTATAATCATTGCTATGATTGCGTTGATTATCTTACTTTTATCAGCTATTACAATAAGCTGTTCGACCAGTTTGCAAACAGAATCAGTAAACCTTTACGCAGACGCGTTAGCTGGTGAAAAATCAATAGAAATTGGCAGACGTATCGAAGTCTTTACTTCTTATGCTTCAATTCTTTCTGAAATATTCAGCCAATTTGAAGCCACCGAAGAAAGCCTGCGGCGTTCAACCTATGCCGGCTTTTTGGAAAGCGTAATTAGCGCGAATCCCCGCATTATGGGTATTTGGACTGCATGGCTTCCGGGCGCAATTGATTCGGGCACCGATAATTTCCAGCATTATTATTCCCGCAGAAGAACAGGGAATGTCGATTATTTTCCTGAAGGTTATGACGGCTGGGAAAGATTTTTAATGAATGTAACTTCACATGGTAAACCGGTAATTGAATCTCCTGTATGGAGGGATACATTCGGGCTTGGAACTGTTCCGATTGTTAGTATAATGTATCCTGTCAGAAACAGAGCCGGCAGGGTTGTCGGTGTTGTTTCCATAAATTATGTTACCGCGATGCAGGGAATAGTTGACGAAATTGTAGAAGAAATTTATGACGGTAATGGAATTGCCGGTGTTTATACAAACGACGGAACAATTGTCGCGCATTATGATAATTCAAGAGTTGGGGGTAACATTGGTACAAACGCGACAGAAATTGCTCTGTTAGGTGATGAACATTCAAATGTAGTTCAATCAATCAGAAACGGCGGAGTTGATGGCAACGCTTACATAATAAGCCGTTTTTCGCAAATGCTTGATACTGATGTTTATTTAATTTATTTTCCAATAAATATATCAGGTATGGATACTCCGTGGTCTTTGGTTTTGGGTATTCCGGAAAATGTTATGCTTAAACCTATCCGCGATTTAACGATTCTAATAATTATAATCTCGATTATTATACTCGGTGTTTCAGCAATTATTACCTATTTAATCGCAAGCGGAATTGTAAAACCAATTGTAAGTGTAGCTCTTACTCTTAAGGATATTTCAGAAGGCGAAGGCGATTTAACAAAAAGGATTAAATCTTCTTCCAAAGATGAAATAGGAGACCTTTCCCGCTACTTTAACGAAACACTGGAAAAAATAAGAAAACTTGTTTTGATAATTAAAAAAGAAGCGAATATCCTTACAGACATTGGAAGCGATCTCGCGAGTAACATGAACGAAACTGCCGCCGCGGTAAATCAAATTACAGCTAACATTCAAAGCATCAAAGGGCGGGTCCTTAACCAAAGCGCGAGCGTAACAGAAACTAACGCGACAATGGAACAAGTAACGGTAAACATTGATAAATTAAACGGTCATGTTGAGGATCAAAGCACTCATATTTCACAAATGTCCGCCGCTGTTGAAGAAATGGTAGCGAACATTAATTCTGTAAACGACACATTAACAAAGAACTCATCCAATGTAAAAGGTTTAAAAGACGCTTCGGAAGTAGGACGAAACGGTCTTTCGGAAGTATCTTCGGATATTCAGGAAATTTCGCGCGAATCCGAAGGTCTTTTGGAAATTAACTCCGTTATGGAAAATATAGCAAGCCAGACAAACCTTCTTTCCATGAACGCCGCGATTGAAGCGGCTCACGCCGGAGACGCGGGAAAAGGTTTTGCCGTTGTCGCGGATGAAATCAGAAAACTAGCGGAGAGCTCAAGTGAACAATCAAAAACAATCGGCAATGTTCTTAAAAAGATAAAAGATTCCATAGACAAGATTTCCCGTTCGACAGAAAATGTTTTAAACAAGTTCGAAGCGATTGATACAAATGTTAAAATAGTAACAGAACAGGAAGATGTTATCCGCAACGCGATGGAAGAACAGAACGAAGGAAGCAGGCAGCTTCTTGACGGCGTTACAAAAGTAAATGAAATTACGCGTAATGTAAAAGGCGGCTCCAACGAAATGTTAGACGGCGCGAAAGAAGTTATTCATGAAAGCTCAAACCTTGAAAAAGTAACACAGGAAATAACTTCCGGCATGAACGAAATGGCATCGGGCGCTGATCAGATAAATGTCGCTGTACACCATGTTAATGAAATTTCGATTAAAAACCGCGAAGGCATCGATAACTTAATGAAAGAAGTTTCGCGCTTTAAGGTTGAATAGATACATTGACAAGATAAGGTATCTTTCATAAAATTTACCACGAACCACACGAACCATCACGAAATTAGATGGTATGGGTTCGTGTTTTTTTTTGGAGTTAAAATGATAGACTTTATAATAGATAAAACAAAATTAGCTGAAGAACTTGGGGTTGATCCGTTAAAAGGATTAACCGACGAAAAAGTACTTGAAAACAAGGAAAAATACGGCTCTAACGCACTATCACGGGCGAAACCGGAATCATTATTAAAACGTATTTTTACATCCGCTACAGAACCAATGATTCTTTTATTGGTATTCGCGGCTTTTATCGCGTTATTTGTAAATATCGCGAACGCGGCTGCCGGCGGCGAAACCGATATTTTAAAGGTTATCGGAATTTTTACCGCGATTTCGCTTTCCGTTGGAATTACCGTAGCGATGGAAGGAAAAAGCGCGAAAGCTTTTGAAGCTTTAAATAAAATTAACGATGACATTGTAGTAAAAGTTATTCGTAACGCAAACGCTGTTATATTAAACCAGCGCGATATTGTAACAGGCGACATTCTTCTGCTCTCTACAGGTGATAAGATACCCGCGGACGGAAGACTGCTTGAAAGCACAGAGCTTGCCGCAGATGAATCCGCACTTACAGGTGAAAGTGTTCCCGCCAAAAAAAACGCCTCTATTAATTTAACCGACGAAAAAACCCCATTAGCGGAACGTTTTAACATGCTTTATTCGGGAACATTTATTACAAATGGTTTTGGAAAACTGCTTGTTACCGCTGTTGGTTCTAACACAGAATTTGGAAAAATCGCGAAAGAATTGTCCGGCACGCAAAAAACTACTACTCCGCTTCAGGAACGTCTTGGAAGAATGGGAAAACTTATCGCGATAATAGGTATCATCGCCGCGGGAGTATTTTTTGCATCCCAGTTAATTTCTTTTATTATAAATGATGAATTGACATTTAAAAATATTACAGACGCTTTTTTATTAAGCATTGTTTTAATTGTAGCCGCTGTACCTGAGGGACTTCCTACAATTGTAGCTGTATCGCTTTCGTTAAATATAATAAAACTTTCAAAACAAAACGCTCTTGTAAAAAAAATAATCGCGTCAGAAACTGTCGGTTGTATCAATGTTATTTGTTCCGATAAAACAGGAACATTAACAGAAAATAAAATGACAGTTAACGGCGAAATTAAAAATGAAACTGTCTTACAAAACATCTGTGTTAATAGCACAGCGCAAATAGGCAAAGACGGATTATTTATCGGTAACCCCACAGAGTGCGCGTTACTCGCGGCTTCCGCCAAAGCCGGCTGGGATTATAATGATGTCAGGCAAAATACCAATTATGTTCATGTATTTCCATTTTCATCAGAAAAGAAAAACATGACTACAATCGTACAAACAGACAATAATTACCTGGCATTTAGCAAGGGAAGCCCGGAAAAAATATTTTCTATGTGTAATATCGATGAAAAAACAAAAGCGGAAATTGAAGATCAAATCATCGTTTGGCAAAAAAAAGCCTGCCGGATTATAGCATTTGCACATAAACAGTTAACAATGAACAAAGAGCAAAGAGCAAAGAACGGGGAAAATGATTTTAATGAAAATTTAATCGAAAGTGATATGATTTTTGACGGGTTTGCGGCAATTTCCGACCCGCTTAGATCAGATGTATTTGACGCTGTTAGCCAGTGCCGCCAGGCTGGCGTAAAAATTAAAATCCTTACAGGCGATAACATAATAACCGCGACCGCTATCGCGAACGAACTTGGCGTTTTATCTGAAGACAGAATCGCGGTTGAAGCGCGCGAAATTGAAGCGCTTTGTGACGAAGAACTTTCACAAAAACTTGAAATTATCACAGTAATCGCGCGCAGTACTCCTACGATAAAAATGCGCGTCGTAAATCTTTTAAAAACGCAAGGCAATGTAGTAGCTGTCACAGGTGACGGCATAAACGACGCGCCCGCGCTTAAAAACGCCGATGTCGGAATCGCTATGGGAATCGCTGGCACTGATGTTTCCAAAGAAGCAAGCGACATTGTTTTATTAGACGATTCATTCGCGACAATCGTAAAAGCAATCCGTTGGGGCAGGGGTATTTACGAAAATTTTAAACGGTTTATAAGTTTTCAGCTAACGGTAAACGTAGCCGCTGTTTTAACGGTTTTAGTCTCCACTACCCTTCTTGGTTTAAAATCGCCGCTTTCGGCTTTGCACCTTTTATGGATAAACATAATTATGGACGGACCTCCTGCGCTCTCACTTGGCTTGGAACCAATCCACGGCGATTTAATGAAAAGAAAACCCGTTAAACGCAGCGAAAATATTTTATCTAAGGTATTATTGGTTCGCGTTATTCTTTCGGGTTTATATATTTCCGCGATTTCGTTAATACAATATAAGTTTGACATTTTACAAGCCGGCGAAAAGTACGCCGCTACAGTAATTTTCGCTTTATTTTCTCTTTTCGCGTTGTTTAACGCGTTCAATTGCCGCGAATTATTTACAACATCCATCTTTAAAAACTTTTTCAAAAATAAACTTATGCTGATAATTACCTCTGTAACAATTGTATTACAAGTAATAATCATTCAATTCGCGGGCGCAGTCTTTGGCACAGAACCCCTGCCGTTTGATTTATGGTTAAAGATATTCGCGCTTTCGGCAAGTGTTGTTGTTATTTCGGAAGTTGTAAAGTTGATTGTAAAATGCATAACATCTTTTTCCGATAATAAAACATGAGGAAATGCTGGGTTTTCGCTCTTTTTTTTGCATGTTTGGGAACGCTTTTCGCGCAGGATTTGAGCCTTACTTCCGGTGATTTGCTTTTGGAACTGCGTCCTGACGGCGGCTTTCACCTTTTTATAAGAAAAAAACCTGATATTTCTTCCGTTTTATTGACAGAAACTACAAGAGACCCGAATATGCAATCGGATAATTACGCCTACCGCGCCGGCGAATGGAACGCGATTAATGGCGATGAAATACGTATTTTAAACGGCATTCCTTTGCCTCGCGAAAGCCGAATCTACTCTCTTATTTCTTCTACTGTTGTAAATCATCCTGTATTTGGCGAAGCTTTTCATATTTATCTGCCCTACATTTTATATTACGGATACGAAGGAGGCAGACACGGCGAAGTTTATTTGGCAGACGGCACCTATTTAAATATTCGTACATTTTCACTTCCTTACGCCGATTACCGCGGTGTTTTCAGAGACAATCCGTTTATTTTGGAAGCAAGACAGGAACCGCCGCCAGGTCCGCCGGTTGGAATATACATGAATGAAACTTTGGAAGCGTTTACAGAAATCGCGAAATCTGGAGGCGGAGATTTAATTTATTCGCGAAGCCCTGATGATGTAGTTGGATTAATAAAAAACACATTAGAAAAAGAAAAAGGTAAAAATTTGGATTTAGTAATTTGTATTGATACAACCAACAGTATGAGAAAATATATTGATCCTGTTCGTACTGCGTTGGTTCCAATGCTGCAGGAAATGTTAAATGAATTTCCAACATTTAGAATTGGCATGGTACAATACAAGGATTACCGCGAAGCTTACCTTACAAGGGTTACTCCTTTTACAAATGATTTTTCGGCTTTCCAAAGAGCGCTTAACGCCATTCGCGTTGGAGGCGGCGGCGATATACCCGAAGCTGTTTACGAAGCTTTACATGACGGCGCGACAAAGTTTACATGGGAAGCGCAGGCAAGGATCATGATTTTAATTGGAGACGCGCCGCCGCACCCAAGACCAAGAGGCAGGATCACCAAAGCGATGGTTGACACAGCAGTCGAAGAAAGGGGTATAATTGTCCATGCGATGATTTTACCGCATTAATAAGGAACATAATGAGTATTTTTGAAGCGATTATTTTGGGAGTTGTTCAGGGGTTAACTGAATTTCTTCCTGTAAGCAGTTCGGGGCATCTTGTACTGTTACAAAAAATATTTGGTATAAACGAACCATCGTTATTTTTTGATACGATGTTACACGCCGGAACATTACTAGCGGTTTTCGCGGTTTTATGGAAAGACATTTGGGAATTATTAAAAAAACCTTTTCAAAAACTAACGCTTTTTTTAATAATCGCTACAATACCTGCAATAATCGCGGGGTTGGCTTTTAATAAAACAATCGAAGACATTTTTAATTCAGCGAAATTTTTAGGTTTTTGTTTTTTGATAACAACAGTTTTGTTAGTAACCGCCGAACTATTATCCAAAAAAGCAAGAAATGAAAATAATTTAAAAAGCCGCGAAAACATGAAATGGATAGACGGACTTTTTATCGGTATCATGCAGGCGGTCGCGATTCTGCCGGGTATATCACGATCGGGAGCGACCATAAGCGGCGCGCTTTTCCGCAAACTTGATCGTGACTTCGCCGCGCGTTTTTCATTTTTACTTTCTATTCCCATAATATTAGGCGCTGTTGTTCTTCATTCAAGAGAGCTATTAAAAGGAAGTGAAGATACCATTTACAGTATTTCCGCGGCGGCAGTTATCGCGGGAACTGTGGCAGCGGCAATCGTAGGATTTTTCGCGGTAAAGTTTATGATCAAAATAATAAAAGAAAAATCCCTTTTTGGTTTCGCGATTTACACAGGGGTACTTGGTTTATTAATCATTTTTGATCAATTTGTAAGCCGCCTTGTATTTTAAAAAGTTTTTTTTTAAATTTTTCCTTTGTAGATTTTATACTTTAATATTTCTGATTTAAGTTTTGTATACAGGGTTTTAAAAACAATAATAATCGGCAAGATTAAAACCGATATAAAACTACCCGCAAAACCGTTATTGTAAAGATTTAATCCGCCGTTAATATCTCCTATAAATACAGCTACTGACACATGCAGGAATCCTGTAATAATTCCCCAATGCCATCCGTATTTTCCGGCGATTGGCGCCATACCGGTCGAAAATAAAATCGCGAGCGTATTTACAGAAGCGTCAAACGCGAGATGATTTAAATAAACGGCGATAATCGCTCCAATAATAATCGGAATAGCGTTTCTTATATTTTTTCCGCAAGCGGCAAATCCTGATACTGTAAAAATACCACCCAACACTGGACCGTTAATCGCTTTTCCCAATAGCAGCATCACGGTTGTTGAAACAATACACATAATTCCAATGTTAATGTAACAGGTATTATGATACTTTGTTAAATAATCGTTATCATAAGGATCGTGTTCTTTTAAAAGTTCTACATATTTTTTAACAGCGGTTTTTAAACTTTCCGTAACAAGACCGTAAATAATTAACGATGCCGCGATTACATAAGCGATAATCGCGAGTTTCATTGTGTGCTGCGTATCCCATAAATTTTTAGGTATAATTTCCACACCGACACTTCGCAAGAAACCCGCGAACATTGTCGCTATAAAACCGCCCGCGATTCCCCCATTGTAAAGACAATAGAAGTTGTGCATCCCCTGTACGTAATCCGCGATTACAGGAAAAATAAATCCGACAAATACGCCGATACCATAAGCGGCAACAAACCTGGGGATACTAAAACTATCATTTAAAAAAGCCACTTCGCTTACAATTGGAGCGATTGTCGTACTAACCATCGCGAAAACAACCATTTCTGAAAACTTTTTTCCTGAAACTCTTCCGTAAAGCCAAACTCCCGCCATAATGGGAATCGTATTGAACATATTTTTGCCAAACAGAGAAAACCCGATTGTTAAAAAAAGCGCGGCAATTATTTTACCGTTTGGTTCGCGTTTATTAACTATCAATATTAATAAATTAAAAATAACCAGAATAGCCGAATTTATAAGCGCGGCTCCGATACCGGCAAGTTCAATATAATCGGTTATTAAAACACTTCTTGAAGTATGAATTAATATATATCCATGAAATATTTGAACAGGCGTATCAAAGATAAAAGCCGTAATAATAAACAAAACACAAATACCAAACATGATGTAGTAATCTACCGGTATCTTAAATGGGACTATATTTTCACCTGACCCTTCAAAAGCGGTCAGGCTGCTACTTTGCGGCATAGAGTCTGCCTCCTTAACAGGGTATTCTTTTAAGTATGAGCTGTATTTTTATATAAAACAAGGGAAATATTTTTATTTTAGACTTTTTTAAGAAAAAACCTCATATTTATAGTTGCGTAGCGATTAATCCTACAATAATACCAAATAATGTCACTATAGAGGCTTTTCTGTTTTTAGTCATAATGATGGATTGAGGTAAGATTTCGCCAAAAACGATGTAAAGCATCGCGCCGCCTGCCAATGAAAGTGATAAAGCTATAGCGATATTGGAAATACTTCCTATCAATATACCGATAAAACCACCCAATAATGTAGTCGCGCCTGCTAACGAAGTTAAAAAAACAACTTTTAATTTACTAATACCGCCTGCCAATAAAGGAGCCGCTATCGCCATTCCTTCCGGTATATTATGAATGGCTATCATAATCGCTAAAATAGCTCCCAATTGAAAACTAAAACTACCCCCAGCGCCAATGGCGATTCCTTCTGGAACATTGTGAAGCGCTATCGCCAAAAGCATTAAAACACCTGAACGCAGCATCCTTGACGGATTTTTAATTAATAAACTTTCATGATAAAGCTGTTCATGTGTATGATGCATTTTTAAATCGTCATCTTTTAGTTTAGTTATTTTATCAACTAACCGGTTTAAACACATTATAATTATAACGCCAAGTATAAGGCCGGATATAATAATTATTACACCTATAAATCCCAATTCTTCCAAAAGTGTAATAGATTCAGGTACCAAACCAAAACATACGATACTAACCATTACTCCCGCCGCGAAAGACAAAAGCCAGCAGATCATATTTTCTGAAGGACGTTTTAACAAAACAGCGGAAACAAGACCACCCAAACCCATTCCACAAATACCCGCGACAGCGCTGAATATGATAATTTGAAGCATATATCAAGTTAACGTAAATTTAATTCTTTTTCAATAGATGTATTTAAATTTTCAATATTTTGTGCAATCATTATATAATGGTAAAGTATTTTAACTTTTATTATTTCCTGTATATCGCTATCGCTTTAGTATTTTTATTCGGTCTTTTTTATATATTGCGTAATAAAAGTAAAAAAACATCATTTATTGTATTGTTTTGTTTTCTTCTTTCCAGTTTTATTTTGCACTTTTTAAAACTTCAATTTGAACCTTACCGTGACTGGATGCCGAATGCCGTAAGAACAGTAACTCCGGAAAATTTGTGCGCGGTTAGTGTTTTAATTTTTCCCTGGATTTTTCTTTCAAAAAGCAATCTTTTAAAAGATTATATGTTTTTTATGGGTTTAATGAGCGGTATTGCCGCTACAATTATACCTATTGATGTAATAGATTTTAACGCGTTTTCTTTTGAAACATTCCGTTTTTATTATTGTCATATTATTATATGGGTTGTTCCCCTGCTTATGGTTTTATTAAAACTGCATACAATCGATTATAAACGAATAATAAAAGTTCCGCTTATTTCTTATTTGGTTTTATTAATAATACTTTTAAATGAAATAATACTTATTGGTTTGGGTTTTGTTCATATAAGTTTTTTATTTAACAATGAAGTACGCAATAGTTCTTTAATTTTCGGACCATTATCTGATGTTAAATTTTTAAGTGATTTATTTTTAGCTATAACTCCTAAAGTATTTACTATAATTCCTTTCGGCATAAAAACAGGTGATGTTTTTTACTGGCCTATAATATGGCTTGTAATTCCTTATTATGTTTACTTTTGTATTACAGCGTTTTTATTTTCACTGCCTTTTGAATTAACAAATGTAAAAAAGGATATAATTTTGTTTATCGACGCGAAGCGGCAATGGCTTTCATCCCGGTTTCAAGATTAGGATCTGTCATACCGGGGACACGGCGGTTATAATAA